>DASZGZ010000403.1:0-3212 GCA_035938355.1 Acidobacteriaceae bacterium | reverse complement strand
TCAACAAGGATTCGGCTCTGCCAGCACGCCCAGACCTGAGCGACCAAAGGAAGCGAACCTCACAACATGCGCCGCAGGCGCGTCCGCCCGGACGGCCAGTCCTTTACAATCGAGGTTTGACCGGGAAGGCACATGCTACGTTTCTCAACCGCGGGTGAGTCGCACGGCGAGGCTTTGATCGCGCTGGTGCAGGGCCTCCCAGCCGGCCTCGAAGTCGATCAGGCGTTCATCGATCGGGAGCTATGGCGACGCCAGCAAGGATACGGCCGCGGCGGGCGCATGCGCATCGAGACGGACAGCGCCCACATCCTTTCCGGCGTGCGTCACGGGCGAACCATCGGCGCGCCGGTGGCCATGCAGATCGCCAATCGTGACTGGAAGAACTGGGAAGAGATTCTGCCGGTTGGCGCAGGCGATCCTGCGAAGCACAAGGCCGTGGCTTCACCGCGTCCCGGCCATGCGGACCTGTCCGGATCTCTCAAGTACAACTTTAAAGATGCCCGCTATGTTCTCGAACGTGCATCTGCTCGCGAATCAACCGCCCGCGTCGCGGCGGGCGCTTTGGCCAAGACGCTGCTGCGCTTCCTCGGGATAGAGGTCACGAGCCACGTGATTCGCGTGGGGCGCGCCGAGCTGGAAGAAGCGGTCACCTGGGAGGCTATCGCGGCGCTTGCCAGTCGAGATGAGGTGCTGCTGAACTGTGCATCGCCGGTGAGCGAAGAGAAGATGAAGGCCGAGGTGGACCACGCGCTGAGAACGGGCGATTCCATCGGCGGTGTGTTTGAAGTCGTCGCGCACGGCGTGCCACCTGGCCTGGGCACCTATGCCAATTGGGATGAGCGGCTGGATGGTCTGTTGGCGTGGGCTGTGATGTCGCTGCAGGCGGTGAAGGCGGTGGAGCTGGGACGCGGCGTCACGGCGGCGCAGTCTTTCGGCTCGGCTGTCCACGATTCGATTCACTATGCCGAAGCGGATGAGAATGGCCACGCTGGGCGCCACACCCGATTTGAGCGTGAGCAGAATAACGCCGGTGGCATTGAGGGCGGCATCTCCAATGGCGAAGATATTGTGGTGCGCGGCTACCTGAAGCCGATTTCGACACTGCGGCGGCCGCTCGAATCGGTCACATACGAAACCCGCGAGGCGACCAAAGCAGCCTACGAGCGCTCTGATGTCTGCGTGGTGCCGGCTGCAGGAGTCGCAGCGGAGGCGATGGTGGCCTTCGTGCTGGCGCAGCTGGCGCTCGAGAAGTTCGGCGGCGATTCCGCGACGGAGCTAAAGCGCAACTACGATGGCTATCTGGAACAGATCCGCAACTACTGAGGAAGGCAAGAACAGCGCGGCAGCACCAAAGACAGTTCGAACGAAGCAAGCATGATCTACCCCATTGTCAAGTTTCCTGATCCAGTCCTGCAGCGTGCGAGCGCGCCGGTCACCGAATTCGACGACGACCTGCGCAAGCTGGTCGCGGACATGTTCGAGTCCATGTATGCCGCACAGGGCATCGGGCTGGCCGCGCCGCAGATCGGCATCGCGAAGCGGCTCACTGTCATCGACCTGAGTAACAAGAAGGAGCCGAAGGACAAGATCGTCCTGATCAACCCGGAGATCACGTTGCAGGAGGGCAAGCAGCTCGAGGAGGAGGGCTGCCTGAGTCTGCCGGAGATTCGTGAGAAGGTGCGGCGGTCGGCGCGCGTGATCGTGAAGGCGCAGGACGAATTCGGCAAATGGAAGGAATACGAGGGAACCGAGCTGTTGGCGCGCGCCTTTCAGCATGAGATCGATCATCTGAACGGAGTGCTCTTTATCTTCCGCATCAGCGCATTGAAACGGGACCTGATCCTGCGCCGTATTCGTAAAATGCAGCGCGCCGGCGAATGGTAGAGGAGTGAGTTCGGGGGTGGCATCACAGTTGCGGCTGGTCTTTTGCGGTACGCCGGCCTTTGCCGTGCCCTCTTTGCAGGGGCTGCGGTCTGCCGGTCACAGCATCGAGCTTGTCCTCTGTCAGCCCGACCGTCCCAGCGGGCGTGGCCTTACGCTGACGGTGCCTCCGGTGAAACAGGCCGCGCTTGAAGCAGGCCTCGAGGTGTTGCAGCCGGAAAAGATCCGCAACAATACAGAGCTGCGATCGCGGTTGGAGACGATCCGGCCGGACGCGATCATCGTAGTCGCCTATGGACGGCTGATCCCCGGCTGGATGCTCAACCTGCCGCGCTTCGGCAATCTGAACCTGCACGGGTCTCTCTTGCCGAAGTATCGCGGTGCCGCTCCGATCCAGTGGGCAGTGGCGAACGGCGAGACGGTCACTGGCGTGACGACGATGCGGCTTGACGAGGGGATGGATACGGGCGATATGCTGTTGCGCCGTGAACTCCCGATCGGGCCAGCCGATACGGCAGAGGAACTTTTTCCGCGACTGGCAGAGGTGGGTGCACCGCTGATGGTCGAAACGCTGGCCGGTCTAGAAGCGGGCACGATCGCACCGCAGAAACAGGACAGCAGTCTCGCCACGCTAGCGCCGCTGTTGACTCGGGAGGATGGGCGGGTGGATACGACGCGCACGGTGCAATCCATCTACGACCGCTGGCGCGGCTTTCAGCCCTGGCCGGGCGCATGGACGACGGTGCGCGGGAAGAAGCTGACACTGCACCAGCTCGTGGTCTCGCCTTCTGCGCCGCAGCGCGGCGAGCCTGGAGTCTTTCGCGTGGAAGCCGATCGGCTTTTTTTCGCCGCAGGCGACGGCCGAGTTCTCGAAGTGACCGAGTTGCAGGCAGAGGGCAAACGCCGTATGCCGGCTGCCGATCTGCTCCGCGGCCACGGCGTCGTCGACGGCGACCGCCTGGGCTCGTGATGGCGCCTCGCGTCACGGCCGCGCGCATGGCGGCCTTCCGCGTGCTTCTTGCGATGGAGCGCTCTCGCAATGCGCACTGTGACGAGTTGCTGCGCGCTCCGGCGATCGAGTCGCTGTCGCAGTCAGACCGCAACTTGACGACCGCGCTGGTGATGGGCGTACTGCGCTGGCAGCTTGCACTGGACGCGATCCTCAGCGGCTATCTCAAAAAGAAATCGGCTCTGGATGATGCCGTCGCGATTGCGCTCCGGCTGGGCACATGGCAACTGCTGGGAATGGACCGCATTCCGGCGCATGCCGCGCTTTCGGAGAGCGTGGAATTGGCCAAGGTGAGCGGCCACGGCCACGCATCCGGCCTGGT
>DASZGZ010000402.1:0-2746 GCA_035938355.1 Acidobacteriaceae bacterium | reverse complement strand
CCACATAACGCCGGAGACGGCGCTCAACTCGCGCGTGTATTTGTAACCACGAAATAGAAATGGCGTGGTTTCGCCCGACCAGGCGAATGCGAGCGGATAGCCGACATTGCCGAGCGGGTGCGAGCCGAGCTGCTCCGCCTCGCGATCGGCGGCTGCATTCAGGGCGATGAGCTTGTCGGCATCGCGGTTTACAACATTGAGGAGCGCACGCAGCAGTTCGTAGTTGCCGGTGACGCGCGTCCTGTAGTCCTTGAGCATGTGCATCTCGACCAGCATGCTGGGGCGATTTTCGAGATTCATATAGCCGGTCGAGAAACGCGGCACAAAGGAGTCGAAGCCGAGCCCCTTTGCAGGATCGGAGTCGTCGACTAGGGAGATATAGGTGGGCGAGGCGAGATGCCCGCTGGCGTCGACCTGATGTTCCAGGTCGGGAATGACACTTTCCTCCAGCCAGTGTCCGGTGTCCGCATTGAGGTTGGTGAAACGCTCAATGGTGAAGGTGACGTCGTACTGAAAATCGGCGCCGTCGGTCACGTGGTCGTCGACGAAGAAGTCGGGCAGCCAGCGATGGAACATGGCCGTGAAGGCGCGGGTCTCCGGCGCATCCGCTTTCATGTAGTCGCGATTCAGATTGATGTTTATCGCGTTGCCACGCCAGCCCATCTGCTCCGGACCGTTCTGGTTGATCCGGTTGTAGGGCGAGCGGCGCTCGTGCCCATCGGCGTTGTACATCGGGATGAAGACGAAGACCGCGCGGTCGAGCAGCGCCGAGTCCTTTCCGGTGATTACCATGTCACGCAGCAGTGCAAGGCAGCTGTCCTTGCCATCCATCTCGCCGGCGTGGATGGCGTTCTGCACCAGCACTATGGGACGTTTCGCCGCGTGGAGCTTCTCCGGATCGAAGACGCCATCCTTAGACGCGATGACGATGTCGAGCTCGCGGCCTTCTCCGGTCTGGCCGAAGGGCTCGATGCGCACCTGCTGCGGCTTCGCGGCCGCTATGCGCCGCAGGTAGGCCATGGTGGCCGCGTAATCGGGAGTCGTACGATAGTTGGACTGCTCAGTGGGTGTCGCCCATTCGTTCGACGGCGATGTGTTTTGGGCAAAGAGGCCAGGAGCCAGCAGGACGAGAACAGCCAGAAGCGGCGCGCGCATGGCTTAGGGTAGCGGAGAAGCTGCCGCCGGAGAAGCCGATCGGCAGAGAGAGTGCCGACGCAGCGAATTTTCATCGGCCGCTCTGATCAGAAGGGTCTGCGCGGGACCTAGATGTCGGGAGCTTAGGTGATGTCCTCTGTATCGAAGACCTTGACCTTCACCGTCTGCCGCTGCGGTGTTGTGCCATGCACTTCGGCGAGCAGGTTGCGCACCACGTCCTCCAGGTGACGCTGGTTCTCGATGACGGCGCTCATGGACTTCATCTCTTCCGCATCTTCTACCTTTTCGAGCAGAACGGTGGCGTGGGCCTGCGCCACGTGATCCAGGCCGAGGCCCTCCGGGGTCTTGGCTTTGATGGAGATGGCCTTGGTGTCCAGGTTGAGCAGGTCGGCGAGCCGCTCCCGCATCTCGCCGGCGATAGGCGTGATCTTCGGCCGGGCGAGCACCAGAGTGGCGTCAACGTTCACGATGCGATAGCCGGCGTGCTGGATCTCTTCGAGCGCCAGATTGAGAAAGATGGTGGAGTCGGCATTCTTCCAGCGTGCATCACCGGGCGGGAAAAAGGTGCCGATATCGCCTGCGGCCACTGCGCCGAGCAGGGCATCGGTAAGCGCGTGCAGCAATACGTCACCATCGCTGTGACCTGCCAGACCCTCCGGGTGATCGATGGCAATGCCGCCGATGCGCAGCGGAACGCCCGCCTGAAAGGCGTGTGAGTCCCAGCCATGTCCGATGCGAAGGTTCATGAAAGCCTCTCTTTCTTCTTGCGCGGAGCTGGCCTTCCGCGCCCGGGCAGCTACGCGGTGTGGCGGCGACCCAGGTAGAACTCGGCGAGCTCGAGGTCGCCGGGTTGCGTGATCTTCAGGTTCGCGGGCGATCCCGGAACGACGGCGACCTCGCAGCCGGAGCGTTCTACCAGGCTGGCCTCGTCCGTGCCGGCGAAGCCATCTGCCTCGGCTTCGGCGAAGGCGCGCTTTAGGATGGACCAGCGGAAGCCCTGCGGCGTCTGCGCCTGCACGACGTATTCCCGCGGGATGGTGGTGCGGATGATGGCGCCGTGCGCGGTGCGCTCGACCTGCTTGATGGTGTCGATCGCGGGCAGACCCACAATGGCAGCGCCATGTTCCGTGACGGCTTCGATGGTCCGGGCGATCGTGTCGGAGTCGATGAGGGGGCGGACGGCGTCGTGCACCAGCACGATGTCATCGTCCTCCGCCTGTACGGCTGCAAGGGCGCGTCCGACGGATTCCTGACGGCTGTCCCCGCCTTCGACGACGGTGACGCGGCCGGCGAGCTGGTGTTCGGCGACGATGGTCTGGACACGTTCTATTTCCGTGGGGCGGACCGCAACCACGATAGCGCTAACCTGCGGCACGGCGGCAAAGGCGCGCAGACTATGGACGAGAATGGGAAGTCCGGCGAGTGATTGAAACTGCTTGGCCGCATTGGGTGTGACCTGCCCCGGCGCCATGCGGGTACCCATTCCCGCAGCCGGAAGAATAACGAAGACGCGCATAAGAAGTTGAGTATACCGGGGTGACGGCAGCCTCGCCTGCGATGGCCTTCCCGTCTTCGGCATTCTCGGACATCA
>DASZGZ010000401.1:0-5362 GCA_035938355.1 Acidobacteriaceae bacterium | reverse complement strand
CGCAGCCAATCCTGTTGCTGTTTCGATTGCGCGAGCTTTTTTCCGCCTGCCCTACTACTGGGCCAGTATGGCCATCAAGCCACAGCCGGACGGCCGCTTCCTGTATCGCAGTGAGCGCCATCTCACCCGGCGGCCCGTTCGGTTCCGCGCCACCTACCGCGGTCTAGGTCCGACGCGGCGGCTCGCGCAAAGTGCACCCGGGACCATCGAATACTTTCTCACCGAACGCTACCGCCTCTATACCGCTGATCGCCGCGGCCACCTCCTTCAGGGCGAGATCCATCACATGCCCTGGCCGCTGGAGGCCGCGGAAGCCGAGTTCCCGCTCAACGAGCTGCCCGCTGCCCATGGCATCACGCTGCCCGATACGCAGCCCCTGCTTTTCTATGCGCGTGAGCTGGTCGTCTATGTGTGGTCGGTCGAGCTGGCGAAGGGTCTCAAGTCCGCCTTGGGCGCTCGGCGACCGGTGCCGGCTGCCGAGCCTTTGTAAGATACTCCCCATGACCGAACGCACAACCGACCTCGCCGACAAAATTGCACTCGTCACCGGAGCCTCGCAGGGCATCGGGCGCGCCTGCGCTCTCACACTCGCCGCACAGGGCGCCACGGTTGCGCTCGCCGCGCGCAGTGAAGAGAAGCTCCGCGCCGTTGCCGGGGAGATCGCTGCCGCCGGTGGCCGCGCCGAAGTGTTTGTGCTCGACATCAGCAACGAAGCCTCCATCAAAGAGACTGCCAAAGCGGTCATCGCGAAGCTCGGACGCATCGACATCCTGGTCAACAACGCGGGCATCACGCGCGACATGCTGCTGCTGCGGATGAAACGCGCTGACTGGGACGACGTGATCGCAACCAACCTGACCGGCACATTTCTGCTGACGCAGGCCGTGCTCAGCTCCATGATGAAGTCGCGGTGGGGCCGCATCATCAGCATCTCGAGCGTGGTGGGTGAGACGGGACAGGCGGGACAGGCCAACTACGCCGCGTCAAAAGCTGGACTCATCGGATTCACCAAGTCAGTAGCGCGGGAGATGGCCTCGCGCAACGTCACAGCCAATGTTGTGGCGCCCGGCATGATCGAGACCGCCATGACGGCAGTGCTGGATGAAAAGCAAAAGGCCATGATGATGCAGATCATCCCGCTGGGCCGCGCCGGCACCGATCAGGACATTGCGAACGCGGTCGCCTTTCTCGCATCGGAGAAGGCCAGCTACATCACTGGCCATACGCTCGACGTGAATGGTGGCATGCACATGGCGTAGCTTCTCCGTTGGGAGAAGCCGACGGAACCTTCTAGACGAAGGCCGCTGCAATACACATGACGAGCAGCAGTGCAGCCGTGATTCGCCCCGCAGCCAAACCTGTACCGCAGGGTGCCGGCTTCCCGGCGGCCGCAGGCTTCCCGGGAACCGCAGCCCCCTGGTCATCCTGCGCAGCGTTCGGGCGCACAACATCAGGGCGCACAAGATGAATGCCGCCCATCGAACTGTGAAGCGCGCCCCTCAAACTGTCTGTCTTCCTCATCGCGTTCATCGCCGCACCTCGTTTGAAAGGTGCAGCGATGCCGTGGCGGCCGAAGACGGGAATCGCCGTTGCACCGTATCCAGTAGCGCAGTCATCTCTGCGCGCGAGTACGACTGCGTGGGACGAACCATATCCTCGGGCTGGAGCGGAAGAATTCCGTATACGAGAGCTGTTGCGATGTAGGGCCGCGCGTAGACCGAGACTGAGTCGGCATCCGGGACATCGGCCAGAACGTCCGACGTCTCGTTTGTATTGAGGAGTGTGATCTTTCCCTCCGTGACCAGAATGCTGACCAGAACGACTGCCGCCTGCGCATGCGTCAATGGATTTTTCGGGTAGAAGTGCGAAGTCAACGCACATTCCGGACAGATCAACTGTCTGTGAAGAAACGGATACACGGTCTGATCAGCGGTGTAATCGGGATCGCTCGGCCGCACATCATCGAAGGACACGAGAGCATCAGGCTGAGGAAGGCTGAACTTCTGGTCAACAGACTCTGCGAATTCGCCCAGCGTGATTGTGTTCCCCGCTCCGGCAACTTTCCCCGCGCTGACCAGCATGGAGTCGCCGGAGGATAGATCGAGGGTCGCCTGCGCCTGATCGATGAGCGCAATGGTTCCAGCCACAACGATGCATGTGGCAAAAATGAGGAAAGTTGTAACCATCGATTTCATTGCGCTCTCCGGTAGCGTTGCGCATCGGGCGAAGCGCTACCCTGTCGAGGCTTTTCAGCAACACACCTTGGGTTGTGCTGCCCTCAACACTCGATAGTGGAGCGGGATCAAAAAGCGTTACAACGAGAAACCGATTGCGCCGCAGTCTCTCAGGCGGCAGGCGCACCCTTTACCTTTGCCGGCATCTGGCTGGTCGTTGCCGGCTCTTCATGCGCGGTTTCGAGCTTCAGCAATTCGGCATTCAGTTCCGCTCCAACGATGAAGAGCAGGGCGACCACATAGAACCACAGCATCAGAATGATCACGGCGCCGAGGGATCCGTAGGTCTTGTTGTAGTTCGCGAAGTGAGCGAAGTAGTACCCGAGGCCGCCGGAGCACAGGAAAATGCCGGCGACCGCCACCAGTGAACCGGGCAGGGTGTCCATAAAGTGCTGCTTCCGGTTCGGGGCGAGCCAGTACTGGAGCTCCACCGCGGCCACGAAGATCACGAATATCGTGCCCAGCCGCAACACCGGCCACACCTCTCCAAAGCGCTGCGGCACGGGGAAGAGCTCCGTCAGCAGATTTCCGAAGTGCGGTCCGGCAATGATCATCAGCAGCCCGAGCAGCATCAACCCGCCGGTAGTAAAGGTCAGCAGCAATGCCTGCAGGCGGTCACGCCACCAGCCGCGCCCTTTCTCGACGTCGTAGGCCACGTTCAGCGCCTCAATCGAGGCTGCAAAGCCTCCCGAAGCCGTCCAGAGATAGCTCAGCAGGCCGAAGGACAGCAGGCCGCCACGGTGCGGAGTCCGCAGGCTGGCCAGGATTCGCTCAACCATCTGCATCGCTTCGGGCGGCACCACCACGGCAAGGATATCCAGCAGTTGATCGAAGAGATTTGGAATCGGCAGATATCCCAGCATCGCCGACAGGAAGATCAGCAGAGGCAGCAACGCCAGCAGGGCGTAGTAAGACATCGCCGCCGCCATGGTGAAAGCCCGCGTGCGAAAGAGCTCTTCATAGACGGTCGCAGAAAGCGCCTTTGCCCTCTGGAACGAGGGATGGGTGGTCAGGCGGGCTAGCAGGCGCGGCCTCATGAGCATCCACGAATGCGATGGCGCAGATGGAATCCAAGATGGCCCGGAATGGAATTGAAATCTCTTTTACGCGATCCGCCTTCCGACCGGCAACGGTACTTGCCGGGGGCAACGCGCGCGGGCCATACTCCTCGGGTCACAGAATTCATGTTTTCGATTCCATGTTTTCGGATTTCCTTTCGAACCGAGGCCGCCGCCATGTCTGCTTCTCCCATTCGCGCTTCCGCGATGCTGTTCACCCTCGCCGCCACGTTCCTGCTTCCCGCTGCCCGCGCAGCCGACGCTATCGCGCCGAAGGATGTCTCCTATCCCAGCGGAGGGGAGACGGTGCATGGGCTGCTCTATGCTCCTGCGGGCGCGTCCACAGGGAAACACCCCGCCATCATCGTGATCCACGAGTGGTGGGGCCTGAATGACTGGGTGAAGGCGCAGGCCGCCGATCTTGCCGCGCATGGCTACTTCGCCCTTGCCGTCGATCTCTACCGCGGCCAGGTAGCCAATGACACCGACACTGCCCACCAGCTCAGCCGCGGCGTGCCTGAGGACCGCGCCATCCGCGACATGGAGGCGGCAGACGACTTCCTGCGATTGGACAAGCGCGTTGACCCCACACGGGTGGGTGCCATCGGCTGGTGCATGGGCGGGGGCTACGCGCTAACCTTTGCGGTTGAAGATCCGAACCTGAAGGCTATCGTAGCCAACTACGGGCCGCCGCCGACGGAGCCTGACTCCCTGGCCAAGATCCATGCAGCCATCCTGGGCAATTACGGCGGCCAGGACAAGGGCATCACGCCAGCCAGCGTGGAGGAGTTTGCTGCCGCCATGAAGAAGCTTGGCAAACCGGTGGATGTGAAAATCTACCCGGATGCTGGTCATGCCTTCGAGAACCCAAACAACAAGACCGGGTATCGCGCCGAAGATGCTGCAGACGCTCGCACGCGGTATCTCCATTTCTTCGCCCGCGAGTTGGGCGGCAGACCGTAAGGAATCTGCAAAACCCGGTAACTTCTCTGACACGTTTATGGAAGAGCACATTCCCCTTAAGTTGCAGCTCTGAATAATTTCTGGTTCGCGCCGCAAATTGTTCTTGCTCTTGATGTTGTGACCATGTTAACTATGCAGCCAATAAACTTAGATAGGAGCCCCTCGCCACTGCAACTGACCGGGCCAGGCGTGGGCTTTCGAAAGCCAGGCGCGCATGAAAATTGGAACGACGATCCGGGGTTACCGACTGCAAAAGGGCTTATCGCAAGGTGACATTGAAAAGCGCACCGGTTTGCTCCGGTGCTATCTCTCTCGCGTAGAAAACGGGCATACCGTCCCATCCCTCGACACGCTTGCGAAGATTGCGCAAGCCCTCGATCTCCCACTTGCGCAATTCTTTGCAGAGGATTCGCTGGGCCGGGAGATGAACACCCAGAAGCTAACGGATGAGGAGCTTCGCTTCCTCACACAGATTCGGCGCTATTCCTCCAACCTGAACGACAGCGACCGCAAGCTGCTGCTCGCGATGGTAAAGAAATTCGCCGCAACGGCTATTCGCTAAAGAGCGAAGTGTTGGTGCAAGGCTCATCCCTTTCGGAGGAGTCTGCGAGCTCCCTGAACCGGCGCTGTATCCCTTTTTTGTCTGTCACTTCCGGCTGGATCCTTCACTTCCGGCTGGACAGGGCTGCGTGCAACTCCGTTGCCGCGGTCTTCCAGTCCTTGTGATCGGAGCTGTTTACATGGGTGTGCCAGCTGGTGAAAGCTGATTGGTCCTTGCCCCTGGAAAGCGCAGACAAAACGCTTCGATAGGCTTCCGTATCGCCCTGAAAGTATGCCTTTCCGACCAGATCTTCACCCAAATCTGAAATGAGGGATTCGGCCAACGCCCATTCATCGGGATAGGCCGTTCCCGCATCCCGCTTCTGTTCTTTGAGCACAGCCTGGGTAAAGTGCTCGGTGACACCCTCGTTCATGTAGTGTCCAAAGTGATTCTGGAACTGTGCCTCCGAGTTCAGGTGAATCGCCTCGTGAAGCAGCACCTCGACATCGGAAACGTGGTTCAAGAGATGGATCTGGCCAGCCTTGCGGTCAGTGAAACCGCCTACG
>DASZGZ010000400.1:0-13103 GCA_035938355.1 Acidobacteriaceae bacterium | reverse complement strand
ACCACGCAGGCGGTTGCCATCTATCGGAAGCACCTTGCGCCCGGCGGCATCCTTGCCTTCCACATCTCAAACCGGCATGTCGATCTCGAGCCGGCGATCTACCTGCTGGCGCAGGCAGCCGGCATGCAGGCGCGCACCGTGCACAGCCTCGAAGATGCGCGACGAGGCGAGTTCAATGCCACCTGGGTGCTGATGACCGACAACGATGCGTTTCTCACGCTGCCCGCGGTTGCGAGTCATATGCGAGAGACCGAGCAGCGCGCCGGCCTCCGGCTCTGGACGGACGACTACTCAAGCCTGCTCGCCCTGCTGCGCTAAAGAAAAAAGGCGCTGCCGAGGCAGCGCCTTTCGTATTGCTCTGCGATTGCTCTACTGGTGCGCGCGCGGTTGATCCTGCGGGACGGGAGCGTGGACGACGGCCAGCGCTTCCGGCGTCTCCTCCTTCAGCTCCGGCAGCGGCGATTCGAGTGCGATCTTCAGAACTTCGTCCATCGTCTCGACGAAGTGCAGCTTCATCGCCTTTTTCAGGTTGTCGGGCAGCTCTGCGACGTCCTTCTCGTTTTCCTTCGAGAGGATCGCTTCGAAGATACCGGCGCGGTGCGCCGCAAGCAGCTTTTCCTTGAGGCCGCCGATGGGAAGCACCTTGCCCCGCAGTGTGATCTCGCCCGTCATAGCGAGATCGCGGCGCACAGGAATTTTGGTCAGCGCGCTCGCGAGTGCTGTCGCCATGGTAATGCCGGCGGACGGACCGTCCTTGGGGATGGCGCCTTCCGGGACGTGGACATGAATGTCAACGTTGCGATAGAAGTCGCGGGGCAGGCCGATCTGGTGGGCGCGGCTCCGGATGTAGGAGAGCGCGGCCTGCGCCGACTCCTGCATCACATCGCCAAGCTGACCGGTCAGCGTCAGTTTGCCTTTGCCATCGAGCACCTGCACCTCGGTGGAGAGGATGCTGCCGCCCACCTCGGTCCACGCCAGTCCGGTGACAAGCCCGACCTCATTTTTCTCGTGCGCCTGGGAGTCGCGGAACTTCACCACGCCGAGGAAGTCCGCGATGTTCTCTTTGGTGATGACTTCCTTGTGCTTCGCACCGTTCTTCACGACGCGGCGCGCCACCTTGCGGCAGACGTTTCCGATCTCCCGCTCCAGGTTGCGCACGCCCGCTTCGCGCGTGTAGCTGCGCACGATCTCGGTCAGCGCATCGTCGGAGAAGGAGATGTTCTTGTCGCTCAGGCCGGTGCCTTCGAGCTGCTTCTTCACCAGGTACTGCTTGGCGATCTCGATCTTTTCAGCTTCGGTGTAGCCGTGCAGTCGCAGTACTTCCATGCGGTCCTGCAACGGGCCGGGGATGGTGTGGAGGACGTTCGCCGTCGCCACGAAGAGGACCTGCGAGAGGTCGTACTCGACATCCAGGTAGTGGTCCTGGAAGTTCGAGTTCTGTTCGGGGTCGAGCACCTCGAGCAGGGCAGAGGAGGGATCGCCGCGGAAGTCCGAGGCCATCTTGTCCACCTCGTCCAGCATAAAGACGGGGTTCTTGGTGCCAGCCTTCTTCATGGACTGAATAATCTGGCCGGGCAGCGCGCCGATGTAGGTGCGCCGGTGTCCGCGGATCTCCGCTTCATCGCGCACGCCGCCCAGCGACATGCGCACAAACTTGCGGCCTGTGGCCTTGGCAATCGACATGCCGAGCGAGGTTTTGCCCACGCCCGGAGGTCCGACGAAGCAGAGGATGGAGCCCTTCGGATTCTTCACGAGCTGACGCACGGCGAGAAACTCGAGGATGCGCTCCTTGATCTTCTCCAGGCCATAGTGATCGGTGTCGAGAACCTTCTCTGCGGTATCGATCGAGCGCGTTTCTTTCGACTTCTTCTTCCACGGCACGGCGAGCAGCCAGTCCAGATAGTTGCGGGAGACGGTAGATTCGGCGGACATCGGCGGCATCGCTTCGAGCTTCTTCAGCTCCTGCATCGCCTTGTCCATCACGTCCTTGGGCATGCCGGCGGTTTCGATCTTCTTCTTCAGATCGTCGAACTCGCTCTTCTCGCCGCGGCCCAGCTCCTTCTGGATGGCTTTGATCTTCTCGTTGAGGTAGTACTCCTTCTGTGCGCGCTCCATCTGGCGCTTCACCCGGCCCTGGATGGAGCGATCCATGTTGAGCTTTTCGATTTCCATGTCCAGCAGGTCGGCAATGCGCGCCAGCCGCTCGGTAGGATCAAAGAGATTCAGCAACTCCTGCTTTTCTTCGACCGACAGCTGCAGATTGGCGGCGATGGTGTCGGCCAGTTTGCCCGGCTCGTCCATACGCACGGCGGCCACGATGGATTCGTAATTCAAGCTCTGCTGTAGCTTGACGTACTGCTCAAACAGGCCGGTGACCTTCTGCATCAACTGCTCGGTCTGTGGACCGGGAGGGGCGACACGCGGGATGCGGACGGTGGCGACAAAGAAGCCGTCGGAGTCATTGACTTCGGTGGATTTGGCGCGCTCCAATCCCTCAACCAATACTTTAATGTTTCCGTCCGGCATCTTCACGCTCTGGACGATATTGCCGATAGTGCCGACGGAATAGACGTCGTCGGCCTTGGGCTCGTCGATCGAGGCGTCGTGCTGTGTCGCGAGGAAGATGCGACGGTCGCCGTTGAGCGCCTCTTCAAGCGCGCGCACGCTCGATTCGCGGCCGACGATGAACGGCGTCATCATGTAGGGGAAGATCACCATCTCGCGGATGGGCATCATGGGCAGCTTGCGGATCTCGCCGCGCTCCCGCTGCTCCTTGGTCTCCCTGGGCTCTTTCGGGTCCTTATTGGTTGCCACTTCAGTCCTTCCGCTCACGATTGCCGGTGAGCGTCGGCGTCAAAAATCTGCGTTCTTACCGCAGTAAGCGAGACAGCAGGATCTCTTCGGATTCGGCCGGTATGTGTCAGATGTTCAAAGGCCTGTGGGAGGCTCACCTTCAGGCGAATTCGTGGAGCGTCAACGTATGCTAACCGACCGGCCGTGCGCTTGTATCGGCCCCTTATGAAAAGGGTAAACCATTGTTATCCGCGGTGCACTTTTGGGCCTGCCCGCCCGAACCCTCCGGGTTATCAACATGATGATGGGTAACTCCACCCAGGGGTCGAGGGCGGACCCCAGCCTTCGGATGAAGACGGTGGTACCGGCGACCGGCTATGGTTCGACAGCTCCTCGGGACAAGCATGAGGAGAAGACTGCTGCACCTTTTTGGAGAGGCACTTGCGAAAGATATACGTCCTGCCGGCGTTGCTCGCCGTGTCTGGCGCGCTATGCGCCCAGAGTAACTACGCCGCGCTGCGCGGTTCCGTAACCGATCCCCAGCAACGGGCCATACCGCAGGCCCATGTGCGCATTACCTCCACGGTAACGGGCGCGACACGCGAAGTGCTGACGGACGGGGCTGGTCTGTACGACGCGGAGGGCCTGGCGCCAGGCCCCTATACCGTCCAGGTGGACAGCGCAGGGTTTAACCAGCGCTCCCACCTGATTCAGCTCGAGGTCGGCCAGCAGATGACCCTCGACCAGCGGCTCCAACTCGGCAAGCAGGCGGAGACGATCTCCGTATCGGAGCTACCGCAAGTGCTGAAGACTGAAGATGCCAGCGTGGGCGAGGTGGTGGATCGCCGATCGGTGCAGCAGCTCCCGCTCAACGGACGGCAGCTTATCGACCTGGTCACGACGGTGCCCGGAGCCCACCAGGGCAGCGGCGCACAGCAGGGAAATGCCAATCCGCTGTATTGGCGGCCGGGGCAGTTCTCCGCCATCAGCATCAGCGGCGCCCGCCCCAACGCCAATTACTTTCTCCTGGACGGCGCCACCAACACCGATCCGACATTCAACACCCAGAATTTCAGTCCGTCACCAGATTCGGTGCAGGAGTTCCAGGTCCAGACCGGCAGCTACTCGGCGGAGATGGGAGGAGCAGGCGGCGGCCAGATCAATATCGCAACGCGTTCCGGCACCAGTCAGTTGCACGGCAGCGTGTATGACTTCCTGCGCAACGGCGCATTCGATGCCCACACCTTCGGGGACATGGGCGTGAACAAACATCTGGTGCAGAACAATTTCGGTGCGGCACTGGGCGGCCCGGTTTATGGCAAGCGCACTTTCTTCTTTGTGAACTACGAAGGCTATCGTCACGTGGCCGCGGACGCCATGACGGACACGGTGCCCACCGAGGCTGAGACCCAAGGCGATTTCAGTCAGAGCGGTGTCACCATCTACGATCCGGAGACGACGGCCCCCAACCCCGACTACAATCCCGCGCTGCCCTTGAGCAAGTCGAACCCGCAGAGCATCCGTCAGCCATTTCCGAACAACGTGATACCGGCCAACCGAATCAACGGCGCAACGGCCATTATGCTGAAGAACTATGCGCCGCGGCCGAACATGATGGACATGGGCTCTGCCATGAACATGAACGGCCAGCCGGGTGTCGTTGGCGCGGGCAACGATGCAAACAACTACCTGGATATTCGCAACGAAGAGCAGTACACCGACCAGGGAACGGTGCGCATCGATCGCAACTTCAGCGATGGCAGCAATGCGTTCTTCCGTTACAGCGCGCAGGGTGAGCATGGATTCACGCCGGAGAACCTGCCCGGCTTCGGTTACTTCCACGACAATCTCTCGCAGCAGGGCGTGTTGGGCTCGAGCCAGGTGCTGTCGCGATCGCTGCTCAACACGGCGACGCTCGCGATTTCGCGGCTGAGCATGAATCACACCACAGAGAGCGCAAACACGAACAACATCGTCGGCCAACTGGGCATCCAGGGCATAGGCTTCGGCGGCCCGGGGGCCTGGGGCGCTCCGTACTTCAATGTGCAGGGCTATTCGCCCATCGGCGACAGCTATTCTGCGACGCCGATGCATGCCTGGGACACAATTATCGAAGGACGCGACACACTGAGCTGGCAGACGGGGCGCCACAGTCTGAAATTCGGTGGCACCTACCAGTGGTACATCTGGCCGATGTGGGGCTTCTTCCAGAACCGGGGCTACTATCAGTTCACCAACGGATTCACAACTCACACGCTCACCAACGACGGCACCGGCTCCGCGCTGGCGAGTTTCCTGCTGGGCATGCCTGTTGTGCGGCAACGCCAGGCGGGTGTGCCGCAGATGAATCTGCGCCAGTGGTACGCCGACGGTTTTGCGCAGGACAAATGGCGCGTGAGCGCGAACACCACGCTCGACTTTGGCCTGCGCTACGAGTATATGAGCCCGCTCTGGGATGTCACCTACACCAACAGCAACCTGATCTTCAATGATGGCGTGCCATCGCCCTTTATCGGTGGCCAGAATGGCTATCCGCGCGGACTGATGTATCCCAACAAGGCGAACTTCGCTCCGCGTCTGGGCATCGCGCAGTCCCTACCGGATATTGGCCTCGTGCTGCATGCCGCATACGGCGTCTTCTACACGCCTGTGGACATGAACACCTGGTGCAACCAGCGGCATAACGTTCCTTACGTCTTCCCAGAGACGGCGCAGAGCGACAACTTCACGCCCTCCCCGGCGATCGCGAATTACAACTTCGGCAACCCCGTGCTCGGCAAGACCGTGGTCAGCTTCACTTCTCTTGATGTGCACGCTCCGGCGCAGTACATCCAGCAGTGGAGCGCATCGGTCGAAAAGGCTTTGGGAAAAGAGACGACGGTTGAGGTTGGCTATATCGGCTCAGGCGGCTTCCATCTGCAGCGCGCCCACCTGGTCAATAATGCGCAGCCTGGGCCCGGTGCGATCCAGCCACGACGCCCCCACACGAGCATGCATTTTGTTCCGGGAACCGTGCTGCCGCCGACGGTAAAGGTCGCCAATCCGAGTGACCCGTTGTTCACGCCGGTGAGCACCATCAACCTGCTGGAGAACACGGCGCAGAGCTGGTACGACGCAGGGTACGTCAACGTGCGCCGCCGCTACGCGCGTGGCCTGAGCCTGCTGGCGAACTACACCCTGGCCAAAAGCCTGACCAATGCGCCCGACTTCCGCTCACCGATGTATGAATCAGCCATTCCGCAGAACGACGACGATCTCCAGGCCGAGCGTGGCCCTGCCTGCGACATCCGCAATCGCTTTTCTCTCAGCGGCGTCTATGACGCGCCGGCGTGGAACCGCTCGCGCCTCAGCTCAGCGCTGACGAAGGACTGGCGCTTCTCCACCATCTTCCAGGTAGAGAGTGGCTATCCCATGACCATCTCTGTCTTTGGCGATACCGCCAACGCAGGCACGGCACTGGGCGAGAACCCGATTCGCGCCAATCTCACCGGCCAGCAGATCTTCCCTCATGGCACACACACTACCGGCCAGTGGTTCAATCCCGGTGCCTTCGCGACGCCGCCGGCGTACACCTTCGGCAACGTGGGGCGCAATTCCGTCTATGGTCCGGGGATGGAGACCTTCGATGCGGCCGTCGTGCGGGCCTTTCCGGTGACCGAAAGGCTGAGGCTCGAGACACGCGGGGAGTTCTTCAACGCGCTGAACCACGTGAACCTCGACGTGCCCAACCGCTTTGTGAATACCGCAGGGTTCGGCACCATCACCGATGCCATGTCACCAGGACGGCAGATTCAGTTGAGCGCGCGGCTTTCGTTCTAGCAGCCGCTGTAGAAATACAAAGGGCGCTGCTTTGAGGCAGCGCCCTTTGTATTTCTATTTCGAGTGTCGCGATCTAGCCGGCCTTCTCCAGTAGCTGCTCGGAGAAGTCCCGCTTCGCGACCATCTCGGCCGTGATGTCCAGTTCTTTGATCTGCTTTTTGCTGGGCAGGTGGTACATCAGATCCAGCATCAGCTCTTCCAGGATCATGCGCAGCCCGCGCGCGCCCACTTTGCGATGCAGCGCCTCGCGTGCCACCGCGATGGTCGCGTCGTTGTTGAAGTTCAGCTTCACGCCTTCGTAGTCGAAGAGCTTCTGGTACTGCTTCAGGATGGCGTTGCGCGGCTTGGTCAGGATTTCGACCAGTGCCGCCTCATCCAGCTCGTCCAGAATGCCGATCACTGGCAGGCGTCCGACAAACTCCGGGATGAGCCCGAACTTGATCAGATCCTGGGGCTCGGCCTGACGCAGCAACTCGGTATCGCGTTGCGCCGCGCTTGCGTTCTCCGCCTTCGCCTGCTTCTCCGTCAGCGCCTTGAAGCCCAGCGCCTTCTTGCCCACGCGGCGTCCGATCACCCGCTCCAGGCCGACAAAGGCTCCGCCGCAGATGAAAAGAATGTTGGTGGTGTCCACCGGCGTGAACTCCTGATGCGGATGCTTGCGGCCGCCCTGTGGAGGCACATTGGCTACAGTGCCTTCGAGGATCTTGAGCAGCGCCTGCTGCACACCTTCGCCGGAGACATCGCGCGTAATTGACGGGTTCTCGTCCTTGCGGCCGATCTTGTCGATCTCATCGATATAGATGATGCCAGTCTGGGTGCGGGTGACGTCACCGTCGGCTGCCTGCAGCAGCTTGAGGATAATGTTTTCCACGTCCTCGCCCACATACCCGGCCTCGGTCAGCGTGGTCGCGTCCACGATGGCGAAGGGCACGTCGAGCATCTTGGCCAGCGTGTGAGCCAGCAGCGTCTTGCCGCTGCCCGTGGGGCCGACGAGCAGGATGTTCGACTTCGACAGCTCGACATCATTGCCGCGGGTGCGGTTCATCTGCACGCGCTTGTAGTGGTTGTAAACCGCGACCGCGAGCTTCTTCTTGGTGGTGTCCTGGCCGATGACGTACTCATCCAGGAACGCCTTTACCTCCTGCGGCTTGGGCAGGTGGGCGGGCGCCGCGCCGGGCTGGGCCTCAGTCCGGTCGTCATCCAGGATGGAGTTGCACACCGCGACGCACTCGTCGCAGATGTACGCACGCGGATAGTCGCTGGGGGAAGAGATCAGTTTGGCTACAGCGTCCTGCGATTTATGGCAGAACGAACAGCGGAGTGTCTCGTCGGAACCCGTGCGCGTTTTCATGGAATCTGCTCCTTCTCGCCGAGGTCCTTGTCGGCCGCCTAGGTGCGCGGACGATCGATGATCTCGTCGATGATGCCGTATTCCTTCGCTTGTCGGGAGTTCATAATGAAGTCCCGCTCGACGTCCCGCTCAATACGTTCGAGCGATTGACCGGTGTGTTTGGACATCAGGTTGTTGGTGATCTCGCGAATACGAAGGATCTCGCGGGCGTGGATGTCGATGTCTGTCGCCTGGCCTGAAAGCCCGCCCATGGACGGCTGGTGAATCAGAATACGCGAATTGGGCAGCGCGAAGCGTTTGCCCGCCGTACCGGACATCAAGAGGAAGGCTCCCATGGACGCCGCCTGCCCAATACAGTACGTCACCACATCATTCTTGATGAATTGCATCGTGTCATAGATGGCCAGACCTGCAGTAATGGAGCCGCCCGGCGAGTTGATGTAAAGCTGCAGATCCTTCTCCGGGTCCTCACCGGAGAGAAAGAGCATCTGCGCGATCACCAGGTTGGCAATCTGATCATCGATCGGCGTTCCCAGAAAAATAATGTTGTCGCGCAGCAGACGGCTGTAGATGTCGTAGGCGCGTTCGCCCCGGCTCGTCTGCTCGATGACCATCGGTACCAGTGCCATGCTCTTCTTTATGCTCCTCGCCCGCCGCTCGCTTTCTGCGGCTGGCTGGTTCTCCTGCGTCGCCTCAAGAGCGCCCGGAGGCGCTCCACAACATTTATCAATTACAAACCTTTCAACACCACTTCCAACTACAACTAAAGTCTCTCGTACAACAGCTTCGCGGTTTTGTCCCGTCGAATTTGTTCCCGGATTCTAGCCATGGACCCATCCTGCGTCAATCGCACCTGTAGGGTATCCATTGGTTCACGTAACTGTAGCGAGAGCAACTCGAGCTCCTGGTGGAGTTCCTCGTCCGAGACGCCGATGTTTTCCGCGTCGGCGATGCGGTCGAGGATTAGCAGCGACTTCACCTCGCTGGTGGCTGAGTCGCGCTGCGCGACACGCAGCCGCGCGAAGTCCAGCCGCTTCATGTCTTCCTCGCGCATTCCCTGGGCGGCGAGTGCACGCAACCCGCGGTCCAGCCGGGCGTCGACCTGTTGCTGAATCATCGACTCTGGCACCGGGAACTGGAAGCGCTCGCTCAGCGCGGTCAGCAGCCGGTCGCGCGTCTCGGTCTCGGTGCGGCGATTCTTTTCTGTCTGCAGGTTCTCGCGGAAGCGAGTGGTGAAGTCCTCGTAGCCTGAGTAGTCTCCGAGCTCTTTTGCAAAGTCGTCGTTTAACTCTGGCTGGACCCGCCGCTTGATTGCTTTGACGGTGACGTCATAGGCGACATTCTTCCCGGCAAGCCGCTTCTCGGCGAAGTCTTCGGGATAGTTCACCTCGAACTTCAATTCCTGACCTACGCTTGCGCCGCGAAGAGCCTCAGTGAATGCGGTCAGCGTATTCGATCCGCCAACCTCCAGAATGACGTCCTCGCCATTGAGCGGAGCGTTGTCCTTGCTGGCCTCGTTTTCGCCTGATCCCTGGACGCTCCCGGTGAAGCTGATCTGTGCCCAGTCACCATCCACCAGCGGACGATTCTCTTCGACCGGCTCCATGGTGGAACGCGAGTCGCGCACACGCTCAACCTCGGCCGCAAACTCCTCGTCGGTGAAGGCAGCGCTCGGCTTATCCACCTTTACGTCCTGGTAGCCGTCGACGGAGAACTCCGGCATCACTTCGAAGCTGGCCTTAAACCAGAGCGGCTGATCGTCTTCCATCTTCATATCGACGACCTGCGGCTGCGAGACCAGGCGGAAGTTACCCTCCGTGATGGCCTTCTGGAAGTGCTGCGGCATCACCGCTTCCAGTACTTCCTGCCGGATGCGCTCGTTGAAGCGTCCCCTGATCAGCGATTCGGGAACTTTCCCGGCGCGAAAGCCGGGGATGCGCGCCTGCTTCTGGTAGCGCTTCACCGTGGAGCGCATGGCGCGGGAGACTTCATCGGCGGGAATGGTGACCTCGACCGACTGGGTGACCTCCGGATTGAAGGTAGGCCCGTGCTGGTGGGTGTGATCGTGACCGGTGTGATCGTGGCCAGCGTGCTCGTGCTCTGCTCCCGCGTCGGGGGCGGCAGCGGTGTTCTCAGGAGTGGTTGCGGTCTCGACTGTGTCTGTGGTGCCTGATTCTGGGGTGGTCAAAGTAATGCCCAAGTGTGCCTTCCGTGAATGTCTGCGCCTGCGCGATCTGATAGGACGGGGTGAGCCTGGTGGACGCGAGTTGCGTGCCAGACCACGCTACAGGGCAGGCGACTGATTCAATGGTAAGAGGCTTTCCGAAGGGGGTCAAACCGCGCAGGGGCGCAAGCCTGCCGTAGGAAAGGTTTTGCTAAACAGCGGGCCAAAATGCCGGGCTTTGGCTGACCGCACGTTCCGAGGGCAGGGGTGCGCGCACGCGACTCAGAAAGCGTGGATCGGAGGCTCCGCAGGCCAGGAAGTTCGCGCGCGCCGTGGTCAGACTCAAGGTGCCATTGGGGCCGCCGCGGACTACGTCTGCATCCACGTCGTCCTGTCCATCGTCCTGCCACCAGCACACGGGGCATAGCTCGAAGACTCCTGGGGTGGTGAGCGTCCGGCTGCCGCAGCACAGGCAGCGCACATTCGTGGTCTGCATACCTGATTAAGACGGCGCTTGCGGCGAGGAGTTGCAGAATTTTGCCGTCAAGATCACGTGACCAGTGTCATAGGTGGCCAAGTACGATTTCGAAACGGAACGGGCGCCACGACGAGTGCCGTGACGCCTATTGATTCGGTTGTGAGCTACTTCGCCGCGGGCGGCGTAAATAGCTCCAGTTTTACCTTCCACGTGACGGATGCGCCGGGCTTCAAGGTGACCATGCCGGTGTCCGTGCCGTGCCACTGCTTGCCGAATGGATCGCCGAAGTTGAACTGCTCTTCGATCGCCACGAAGTTCTTTCCGGGATCGGTAGGCGCGTACACCTGCACTGTCTTGATCTCCGGCGACGCACCGAGCACATGCATGCCATAGCTGGCCGCGGGATCGGTGAGCTGCACGTCCACTGCGCCATCCGTGCGGGTGAGCTTCGAGAAGTTGTCGTCGAGGAACATGTTGTCCAACGGCTTGCCTTCCGGTGCGTTGAAGTCGTACTTCGTGCCCTTCACCGGTACCAGCTTGCCGGTAGGGAAGACATCGTCATAGTTGTTTACCAGCGCCATCATGGCTGCGGGGATTTGCAGCCGCGCCTGCGTGCGGTCGCCGCTGGGGATCGCGAAGTACGGATGCCAACCAATAGACATCGGCTCCTCCTGATCGCCGACGTTCTTCGCGGTGATGGTTGCGGTCACGTCCTTGCCCGCGAGCTCGATGGTGAAGTCGAGATCCGTCTTCGAAAGCCAGTGGCCGCCGAAGTCTCCTGCGTGAATCGTGCCGGTCACAGTCTGGCCATCGGCCGAGTCGGCGACCTTTATGTCATCGGTCTTCGAGGTAAGGATGAGTCCGTGGATGGAGTGCAGCTCCGCGCCCGGCTTCTTGCCAGAGAAATTCGCCGGCAGGGTGAGGGTCTTGCCATGCCATGAGGTGATGATCGACTGCTTGTCGTCGGAGAGCTTGCCGCGGATACGGTTCGGATAGGGCACCAGAAACGCGCCACCGTAGGCGAAAGACCCATTGCCGTTCTTGTCCGCGGGGTCTGATCCACTGAGCTTCGTCTGCACCTCGCTGAGCGGCGGCGCGAAGAAAACATTTGTCGTGCCCTTGCCGGGAAGATTCGCGGTGATCTGCAGCAGGTCCATGCCGCGCCCGGGAATGACGGTGGCGGAGAGGAACTCCGGCGCCGCACCGTTCTGCGTGGCCTTGCGCTGCAGGGTGACGACGTCCTGACCGTTTATCTGAGGCGCGACCGAAGGCGCGTTCTGCGGATTGACCGACTCAGGCGGCGGGGCGGACTTGCAGCCGCCGGCTAGCAGCAAAGTTGTGGCCAGCAAGAGGGCAGGCGATGCGAATGTTCTGTTCACAACGGGTCGAGCGGAGAAGGGCATGGATTCGATCCTCTGGTGGGAAGCGTTTGCCTCGCAACGGCCTGGCCGCCGGAAGCGCACCCATTCTACGCCGGCGTCACCGACCGTCCCGAATCGCTCAGTTCAGCAACGGGGCAGCGCGTTCGCAAACCCGGCCAGCCACTCTGCCTGCTCTGGCGTGTCCGGCACCTGCAGCCCGCGGCCTTTTGAAATAAGACCGAAGGCGCGTTCTGGAGATATCCCTTCTGTACAGAGAACCGCAGCCAGCAGCAGCGAGGAGCGCCCGATACCCGCGCAACAATGCGCGCCGATGTTCTTGCCATGCCGGCGTTCTGTTGCCAGCGCCTCTGCCAGCTCGTGCATTTCACGATGCGCGGTGGGCACGCTGTGATCGAGGATAGGAAGCGAGCGGAATTCGATGCCCAGCGTTTCGCACAGCACCTGCTCGCGCGCCAGCCCGAGCTCTATCGCCTCCGTTCGGGTCAGCATCGACACAAGGATGTCGACGCCGTCACGTCGGAGGGCGGTCAGATCATCTTGAAGCAATTCATTACCGCGCGGACGCTGCACAATGCCCAAACGTCCATTGGCCCCTGGATTGATCCAGAAGACGGTCATGGTACCTTTCCACTCTCGGTAAGACCTTTAAAGTCAGGGACTGCAACCCCGTGCCGGGGGAATACACTAAAGACCACCGAAGTCCGCGGATGTCACCAAACCAGAGCACTTTGGCGTAACTTCGGACCTATGAGCCCGCCACGTTATCTACGGGGGGCGCCCAATCAAAGTTCCATCCCGTTATTTGGGGTTCCCGGCCCGGAAATGAGGCCTTTTATTGCTTCTATGCGTTCGCGGCCGGCGACGACCGCCCCAATCTGCCGGGGTCCCGGAGAGCCGTCTAGAAGGACGCTACACTACTTTAGAGTACCGCCCCGTCGTCAGCTCTCATGTCCCCTGACCTTTCCTTTGCGATCACCTCTCGAACGCCCAATGAAGGCGTGGAGTCTGCGTTCGACGCGCTCAACCAACGTGTGGTGGCCTGCGAGCGCTGTCCTCGACTGCGCCGCTACTGCGCCGAGATTGCCCAGAAGCGCCGCCGGGCCTATCGCGACGAAA
>DASZGZ010000399.1:0-4207 GCA_035938355.1 Acidobacteriaceae bacterium | reverse complement strand
GCGATCGCCGTGACGCACGATCGGCTTCTGGTTGATGCAGGTGTTCTGGTTCGAGCGCTTGAACTTCGTGAGCTGGTAGATGTCCGAGCCAACCTCACGCGACATCTGCGTGGGGTGATGCTCGCCTTCCACGCGCACGATGATGCGCTCGGAGTCGACCGAGTCAATGACACCATTGCGCTTGGCCAGGATCACGGCGCCGGAGTCGCGCGCGGTAACGCCTTCCATGCCGGTGCCGACCAGCGGCGCCTCGGCAACCAGCAGCGGCACGGACTGACGCTGCATATTCGCACCCATCAGCGCGCGGTTCGCATCGTCATGCTCCAAAAAGGGCACGAGCGAGGCAGCGACCGAGACAAGCTGCTTGGGGCTGACGTCGACGTAATCGACCTCAGCGCGGTTGACCAGGACGAAGTTGCCCTGACGACGCGCGTTGACCAGATCTTCGACGATGCGGCCGTCGGCATCCAGTTCCACGTTCGCCTGCGCGATGGTGTGGCGATCCTCTTCCCAGGCCGAGAGGTAGAAGGAGTACGGATCGAAGTCGATGCCGCGCTTGCCTTCCTTCTTCAGCTTGGCGTTGAGCTTGAGCGCCTCCGCCTTTTCGATGGTGTCGCCGACACGCATGCCGCTTTCGCCGGCGTTGACCACCTGCACGAAGTCGAGCAGCTGGCCGTCGCGCACGCGGCGGTAGGGCGACTCGATGAAACCGTACTCGTTGATGCGCGCAAAGCACGACAGCGAGCTGATCAGGCCGATGTTCGGACCTTCCGGCGTCTCGATGGGGCAGATGCGGCCGTAGTGCGTCGGGTGCACGTCGCGGACTTCGAAGCCTGCGCGCTCACGCGAGAGACCGCCCGGCCCAAGCGCCGAGAGACGCCGCTTGTGCGTGATCTCGGAGAGCGGGTTGGTCTGATCCATGAACTGCGAGAGCTGCGAGGAGCCGAAGAACTCGCGGATGGCGGCCATGACGGGCTTGGCGTTGATCAGGTCGTGCGGCATCGCCGTCGACATCTCCTGATACACGCTCATCTTTTCCTTGATGGCGCGCTCCATGCGCACGAGGCCGATGCGGAACTGGTTCTCCATCAGCTCGCCGACAGCGCGCACACGGCGGTTGCCGAGGTGATCGATGTCATCGACCAGGCCGATGTTCTTACGCAGCTTCAGCAGATAGCTGATGGTGGCGTAGAAGTCGGCAGGGGTCAGTGTGCGGTGATCAAGCGGGGTTGCGTCCTGCCGCTCGTAGAGTTTGATGTTGAACTTCAAACGGCCCACGCGCGAGAAGTCGTACTTGCGCGGATCGAAGAACATGCCTTCAAAGAGCGCAGTCGCGGTATCGAGCGTTGGCGGATCGCCGGGACGCAGCTTGCGGTAGATCTCGATCAGCGCTTCCTCGGGCTTGCGCACCGAGTCGCGACGCAGTGTGTTGGTAATGATGTTGCCCACATCGTCGCGCTCGGGGAAGAAGACTTCCACCTTGGTGACGCCCGACTCCATGATCTTGTGCAGCTTGTCGGCGGTAAGCTCGTGGTTGGCCTCGAGCAGGATCTCGCCGGTCGTGGTGTCAACCACATCGGCAGCCGTCATGGCGCCGTCGAGCTCCGCGGCTTCGATCTCGACCTTCTTGATCTTCGCAGCGCGAAGAGCCTTCAGGATCGACGGAGTGACCTTGCGGCCGGAGTGCGCAATCTCGTCCGAGCCATGATGGACGGCGTGCGCAGGCTTCGCACCCAGCAGATGCGTGGCCTTGGTGGCGTCCTCATTCAGCGTCCAGTGCAGCTTGCCGCCTTCGAGCTGGATGGTGTCGACGGTATAGAAGGTCTTGAGAATCTCCTCATCCGAGCGCAGGCCGAGCGCGCGCAGGAAGATGGTGCCGAGAAACTTGCGCTTGCGGTCGATGCGGACGTAGAGGGTGTTCTTCTGGTCGTACTCGAACTCCACCCACGAACCGCGGTAGGGGATGATCTTGCCCAGGAAGTAGGTACGCGCATTCGCCGTCTCGAAGAAGACGCCGGGCGAGCGGTGCAGCTGCGAGACGATGACTCGTTCAGTCCCGTTGACGATGAAGGTGCCATTCTGGCTCATCAGCGGGATGTCGCCGAAGAAGACTTCCTGCTCCTTGATGTCGCGCACGGTCTTCGCGCCGGTCTCCGCATCCTTGTCGTAGATGGTGAGGCGCACGGTGACTTTGAGCGGCGCAGAGTAGGTCATGCCACGCTCTTCGCATTCTGCTTGGTCGTACTTCAACTGCAGGCCGACGGGGTCGCCGCACTTGTTGCAGAAGTCAGGGGTGTTCTTGTTATAAGTTCCGCAGTGATGGCAGAGCACATCGCCGGGATGGAAGGGATCAGTGATCACCATGGAGCCGCAGTTGACGCAGGCGGTGCGCAGGTGATGAAGTCCCTTCAGGTGGCCGCACTTGCACTCCCAGTTGCCGATCGAGAAGTCGACGAAGTCAAGCTGGGAGATGTTGCGGAAATCGGTGATGGGAAAGACCGAGGTGAACACGGATTGCAAGCCGTTGTCCTCGCGCTCGGAGGGCAGCTTGTCCATCTGCAGGAAGCGCTCGTAGCTGCGGCGCTGCACTTCGATCAGATTCGGGATCTGAATCGAGGTTGGGATCTTGGAAAAGTCGAGGCGGCTTCGAAGGGCGCGGGTTTCACTGGACATGCTTCACTCCTCAAGGGCTCGGTTCGGGAGGCGCGGCGATCCGCTGCCCGAGCCTGGCAGCAGTTCGCTCGAATTGGGGCGGCGTGCGCACTCGATTGGGCTTCCGGTCGCCTCAATGGCCGGTCGCTTGAAAACGCACGATATGGGTACAGCTTGGGCAACATTCCGTGACGCCGGGACGTCAGACGGAAGAGCCGGTTTCCCTGAAGCAGGCGGGGAGCCGTCAGGGGTTCAAACGATGGGCGGGATCTCCCTGGCCGAAAACATGCGAAGTGAATGGTCGCGCATCTGCTAAGAACGCCAAAAGCTCGTGAAGACAGGATGTCTCACGAGCGTCACAACCTATTTGTGCACTTGGCAGAAGCAGAATGTCCTTTACGTTGCGCCGACCTAACCCACCCGCGTGTAAGCAGCCCTGCTGAAACAGCTGAATCGCCTCTGCACTCCCGCCGCCAGGATGCAGTTGCGCCGGTCGCCAGGACCGGAAAAGTCTTAGCTCAACCCCAGCCCGTCCGAGAAAACCGAGCGAAAGCAAAGCGGAACGCACAATCCAGATTGTAGCGCGTTCCGCTATGGCACGCAAGTTGCAAGCGGGCGGAGATTGAGATTACTTGATCTCGATGCCGGCGACGCCATCGAACTTCTTCTTGATGGTCTCCGCCTCTTCCTTCGAGATGTTCTCCTTCAGCGGCTTGGGTGCGCCGTCGACCAGGTCCTTGGCTTCCTTCAGACCGAGCGAGGTGACCTCGCGTACAGCCTTGATTGTATTGATCTTATTGGCACCGGCGTCCTTGAGGACCACGGTGAACTCGGTCTTCTCCTCAACCGGAGCCGCTGCTGCCGCGCCACCGCCGCCGGCCACCACGACCGGAGCCGCGGCCGCAGCCGAAACGCCAAGACGCTCCTCAAGCTTCTTCACCAGGGCCGCTGCGTCCAGCAGGCTCAGCCCGACAATCTGATCTTCCAACTGCTGCAGATCTGCCATCTTCGTCTCCACTCGCCAAACTCAATTGGCCTTTTGAAATATGTTTCTCACGTGCCGCCCCCCATCGCTCCGAGAGCCGCCTGCCGCCCCTGCCTGCCACGGTTTCCGTTGTGCCCAGACCTAGCACCCCGCGACCTGCCGGTTCGAAACCCTTCGCCCGCCAAACAGGCGGGCAAAACCCTTTATCCCTCGGCCGGAGCCTCGGTCGATGCCGACTCCGCCTGCGAAGCCTCGCCCGTCTCGGGCTGCGCCGGATCCGCCTGCGGTGCTCCCGTCACGTCGGGTGCTGCACCTTCCGCGACTGCGGATGGCTCAGTCACGGCTGCCGGAGCGGACGCCTCTGCCACAGGAGCGGGTGCCTCCGCGGCAGGTGCCGCCTTGGCTTCTGCCACCGGAGCTGCTGCGCCGCTGAACTTGTTCTGCTCGACTGCCTGGTTGACCACCACCGCGAGATCGCGGCCCGTGGCAGCAATGACGGTTGCCAAGCGCTGGGCCGGGGCGTTGATGAGGTAGAGCAGCTTCGAGAAGAGCTCCTCCTTGCCCGGCATG
>DASZGZ010000398.1:0-6425 GCA_035938355.1 Acidobacteriaceae bacterium | reverse complement strand
CTTGAGGCGCTGTGGACGCGGGCGAAGCAACGGGAGGCGGTTGCGGCCGAATGATTACGGAAGACGCGAAGCAAACGCCGGAAACCGGGCCCGAGACCAGGCCGGAGAACGGGCCGGTGGCACTGCTCGAAGTGCGCTCCTGCCGCGGGCTGGATGAGCTCGAAGCGTGCGTGGCATTGCAGGTGGCGACCTGGGGCTACGACGAGATGGATGTCATTCCGCGGCGGATGTTCACGGTGGCGCAGCGGATCGGTGGACAGGTGATGGGTGCCTTTGCGGCGGACGGGACGCTGGCAGGCTTTGCCATGTCGATTCCCGGGATACGGGAGGGCAGGCCCTATCTGCACTCGCACATGCTGGCGGTACGGGCGGAGTTTCGCAATGCGGGTGTGGGGCGGCGGCTGAAGCTGGCACAGCGCGAAGATGCACTGAAACGGGGCATCCGGCTGATGGAGTGGACCTTCGACCCGCTGGAGATCAAGAACTCATTCTTCAATATCGAAAAGCTTGGGGCAATTACCCACAGCTATACGCCCAATTTTTATGGTGTATCCTCGGCACGGATCCAGGGTGGCCGTCCAACGGACCGGCTGCACGCCGAATGGTGGCTGGACAGCGAGCGGGTGGTCGAGGCGGTTGCAGGAAGACGTCCACCGCGCGGCGGCATTGAATCGCGCATTGAGCTGCCGCATCAAGTGATGCAGTGGAAGGAATCCGCAGAGGGAGCGGCTGAGGCAATGGCGCTGCAGAGAACGAATCAGGCGCGATTTGCCGAGGCCTTTGCGCGCGGCCTGGCAGTGACGGGATTTTCGCGGGACCTCGAGGGCAACGGGTGGTTTGAACTGAGCCGCTGGACATCATCGGACGAGCGGCCAGCGCTATCGGACCGGCTGCCGGTGTCTCCAGCAGCAGCAGCGGAATGACACACGCGTAAATGACATACAAACAGGCGAGCGAACAGGAAAAGAGTCTATGAGAATTGATTCAATCGTGCTGCGCGAGATCCGGATGCCACTGGTGGAGCCGTTTGTAACCAGCTTCGGCAAGACTACAGACCGAAGAGTGCTGCTGGCGGCGATACACGCCGAGGGATTGGTGGGCTGGGGCGAGTGCGTGGCGGGAGAGCATCCGTATTTCTCGTCGGAGTCGATCGATACAGCGTGGGTGGTGTTGGTGCAGGAGCTGGCCCCGATGCTGGCCGCGGCCACAGTAGAGCATGGCGGCGACTGTCCGAAGATCTTCAAGAGGGTCCGCGGCAACCCGATGGCGAAGGCGGCGCTCGAGAACGCGATCTGGGACCTTGAAGCGCAGATAGAAGACGCGCCGCTATTTGAGCTGCTGGGCGGGACGCAAAAGCGCATAGCGTGCGGCGTGTCGATCGGTATGCAGCCCACGATGGAGCAACAGCTGCAAAAGGTAGAGCGCGAGGTGAATGCGGGCTACCAGCGCATAAAACTCAAGTGCCAGCCGGGGTGGGACGTGGAGATGCTGGAGGCGGTGCGCAAGCGCTGGCCGAAGATCATGCTGAGCGTGGACGCGAATTCTGCCTACCGCATGCGCGACTTCGATCACCTGGTGGATTTCGACCGATTCGACCTGCTGATGATCGAGCAGCCGCTGTGGGCCGATGACTTCTACTACCACTCCATGCTGCAGAAGCGGCTGGAGACAGCGATCTGCCTGGACGAGTCGATCCGCAACCGGCGCGATGCGCTAGCCGCGATCGACATGGAGTCCTGCCGCATTATCAACATCAAGAACGGGCGGGTGAGCGGTTTCTCCGAGGCCATTGCGGTGCACAATGCGGCGATGGAGCGCGGCGTACCGGTGTGGTGTGGCGGCATGCTGGAGACGGGGATAGGGCGCGCCCACAATATTGCGCTCTCTTCACTTCCCGGGTTCACGCTGCCGGGCGACGTGTCGGCGTCGAAGCGGTACTGGGCGGAAGACATCATCGAGCCTGAGGTGGAAGTGTCGAGCAAGGGCGAGATCACGGTGCCGACCACGGCCGGTCGCGGCTTCGAGGTGAGGACCGACCTGGTGGAGAAGCTGACGGTGCGCAGGGAAGAGATACGCGCACTGCAGACGGTCTCCTAAGCCGCGGAAGTCTTCCAACGGAACCTCGCTCACGCGGATTGCGTTCTCACATCTAAGAGGTAAAGGCAGTGAGGTAAGGCTGCGCGGTTGCAAGACTGCGCAGTCGAGAGATGGAGAGACGATGACCCCGCAAGAGCAGAAGATGCTGGACGACCTGATGGCGCGTGTGGACAGCACGCGGCTGGACGACAAAGACCCCGAGGCAGCGCAGCGGATCGAGGAGTGGTCGCGGCGCAATCCGGATGCCGCTTACATCCTGGCGCAGACGGTGCTGGTGCAGAGTTATGCGCTGGAGCAGGCGAAGGCGCAGATCCAATCGCTGCAGCAGCAGCTCGCGCAGCATCCGGCGCTGGCGCAGCAGCCGCAGAAGCAAGGCAGCTTCCTGGGGAATCTCTTCGGACACAAGGACGAACCGCGTCCGCAGCAGCCTGCGCCCGCATATGCGCAGCCGCAACAGCCGCAGGGCTACGCGCAGGTGCCGCAATATGCGACGCCGCAGCCGTATGGGCAACCGGCCGGATATCCACCGGCTGGGTATGGCGCGCCGGCAGCGGGCGGGTCGAGCTTTCTGCGCTCTGCCGCGACGACGGCCGCAGGCGTGGCTGCAGGTGCGCTGGCGTTTGAGGGCATTGAGTCGCTGATGCATGGCTTCGGTAATTCCGCCGGCTTTGGCGGAGTTGGGGGTGCGGGGCTAGGTGATTTCGGCGGACGGCCGGAAGAGACGGTGATCAACAACTACTACGACTCGCCCGCACCCGGATCCGACGACAAGAGCGCAGATATACAGCAGTATGCGCACGAGGGCGATAGCGGCCTGAATACGCAGCAGGATCTGGCCAGTGATGTGAACGTGGACGACGACGGTGGCCAACTGCAGGCGGATACCGACCTGCCCTCGCTCGACGACGATAGCGGATCGTTTGATGACGCGTCGCTCGATGACAGCGGATCCTTCGACGACGACTCCTTCGACAATTCCTAGAGCTGGTCGTTTTCTGACGGGACGAAGTGAAACAAAAATGCCCGCCTTCAAGTCGCGAAGGTGGGCATTCTGTTTCAAGCGTCACGTCTTCTTACTGATCGTTTCCTTTGATCAACTCAGCAGGAACTGCGGTGAGATAGCCAAACAGTCCTCCCGCACCTGTATTGCTGATGGTAAGTGCAGTGAAGTAGATCTCTGCGGCGGGTGCTTTGGCGGGATCGCTGTTAGCTGGGCTGACATTGCCCGGGCTGATCGCCCAGATGCCAGGGATGGAGAGCGGTTTTCCAGTTGCATCCTGCAGCAGTCCATCGAGTTTTCCGGTGGACAGGTCATAGGCTGCGATGAAGCCGCTGGACTGCGTAGTGCCGCCGCCGGCGAACTGCCCGATCAACAGATCGTGGCTGAAGCGGCCGAAATCAAGTGGCGCCAGCGCAATGCCCCACGGGGCATTCAGCCAATCTCCATGTTGGAGACGCCGCAGGAGCTGTCCTGACGAAGTGTAGATATCCACATAGCCCAGGCCGGGGCCATCGGTTTCGAACTGCGCGCCATCCTTGTGCAGGACGTAGGTCACGACGATGTCATTGCCGATAGCCTGCACGTTGAAGGGCACGAAGTTGCGCGGCAGGCGCTCATCGACGAATGGCTTGTCGCCGTTCCCTCCGTGATCTTCGTCGAACGCGAAATCATCATGAGGATTCTCGCCTTCTTGAACGCGTGGCAAGGTCACCGGATGAAAGGCGTTGTCGTAGACGTCGACGCTCCCCTTGGTGAAGTTGGCAGCGTAGAGATAGCGCTGGCCGTTGATAAAGGCGCTCGTGAGCCCCGTGTAGCTGGATCCATTGGCGCCCCTGGCGACAGTCACTGCGTGAGTGGAAGGCGGCATTGCGCCTGGCGCAATCGCGACGCCCGGATTCCAGCCGGCGATCGACCCGTCGATCGTCGAGAACAGAAACGCCGCCGGCATCTTGGGCGCGAGGAGAAAGTCTGTGGCGCTGCTGTTGGCGATCGTGCCTGTGGGGGTTCCGGTTGGCGTCTTTTTGTTGTTGGGATTGGATGGCGGGATAGTGACGATCAGACCCTGTTTAGTTCCGTTGCCGGTATAGAGCGTGCTCACGCCGGTTGCATTGTCAGAGACCCACCAGGGACTGCCCGAGGTACGCGAGATGCCCCACGGGTTGACCAGTTGAGGATCTGTGACCGGAGCGATGCCGGGCGTGTTCGCGACGAGATTGGTTTGTGTGTAGTGCTGGCCGAAAGAGGCAGCTCCCCATGCGAGAGCCATGCTGGTACCGAGGGTGAGACGCAACAACGTCTTCATACGAGACTCCTAGGTGCTTTCAGCCCCGCTTTGTCCCGATGCCGCTTGCCCGACCTGGCGCCGGGCAACAGGCTGGAATCCGAAGCGCAGGCGGGGCATCCACGCTCGAATTCCTGAGGAAGACTACCCGGCGTCACACGGAAGGATTGTCATGGATTTGTCATCGCTTTGTGACTAAGCCGATCGCGGTATTTATTTCATTGTTGTGAAGTTTTTAGCGAGCTTCAGATTCGGAATTTCATGAAAAGCGTGGTTGACATCTGAATATGTAACAATCGCGAGTTCATAAATGGAATAAGAAGTGTGCCCGTGTCTTTGAGGAGTGAAGGCGGACCACTTTGCTAGACTGGGACGCCGTCACCTGAGGGTCCTATCGCATGCCGGTGGTCGATCTCGATCGCATTTCAAAGTCCTACAGCAGCAAAGTGGCGGTGCGCGAGCTGAGCCTGCGCATCGAGCAGGGCACCATCTTCGGGCTGCTGGGCCCGAACGGCGCCGGTAAAACATCGACGATCCGGATGATGGTGGGGATGACGCTGCCGGATTCCGGAACCGTGCGGCTCTTCGACGAGCCATTCCGCCGCGATCATTTGCGGCGCGTGGGCTATCTGCCGGAGGAGCGCGGGCTCTACAAGCGGATGAAGGTGATCGATCAACTGGTCTTCATGGGACAACTGCATGGCCTGGATGCGTCTGCCGCGAAGGCTCGCGCACGCCAGTGGTGCGAGCGGATGGAGATTGCCGAGTCGATGGACAAGAAGACGCAGGAGCTCTCCAAGGGCATGCAGCAGAAGATCCAGTTCATCGCAACGCTGCTGCACGATCCGGAGCTGATCATCATGGATGAGCCGTCTTCCGGCCTCGATCCGGTGAATGTGTCGCTGCTGGAGCAGACGCTGCTGGAACTGAAGAGCAAAGGGCGGACGATCCTGTTTTCGACGCATCGCATGGAGCAGGTGGAGAAGCTGTGCGACGCCATCTGCCTGGTGGACCAGGGGAGGGCGGTGCTGGAAGGAACGATGCGCGCAGTGAAGTCGCGCTACGCGCGCGATCGAGTGGTGGTTGAGTACGAGGGTGACGCATCGTTTCTTACCGATCCCTCGATTACGGAATTGCGTGAGTTCCAGGGACGGGCCGAGTTCAAACTGCGCAACGGTGCGGATGGGCAAGCGCTGCTCGCGTCCGCGGCACGGCACGCGCGGATCTTCAAATTCGAGATGGTCGAGCCGTCGCTGGAGGAGATATTCATCCGCACGGTAGGAGGACGGACCGATGCATGAGGTGCTGCTGATCGCCCGGCGCGAATACCTGGAGCGGGTGCAGAGCCGCGCGTTCCTGATGATGACCATCCTGTTTCCGCTTTTTATCGGCCTGATGATCGGCGGCAGCGTTTTCGCCGGCCGGCTCAGCTCCAGCGCCAAGAATATTGCGATTGCATCGAACGATCCCGTGCTGGCGCGTGAAGTCGCCGCGGAGATGGAGCCCGCGCCGCGATCAACAAAGCCCACGGAGGTGATAGCGCCGGCTACGGACGCGGAGCGCGCAGCGCTGAACCGGCGAGTGGAGGACAAGACGCTGGACGGCTACCTGTGGCTGGAAAAGAAGCCGGGCAGCAACGCGCCGGAGGCGACGTTTGTCTCCCGTTCCAGCGGCGACCTGTTTTCACTAGGCGGGATCGAAAGCGCGATTGACCACGGGATCGAACGCGAGCAACTCGTCCGGCATGGCGTGTCCAGCGGGGAGATCGACGCGATGAAGCATCATGCGGATATCCAGACGATGCAGCTTCGCCAGGGCCAATTGATACCGTCGAATTCGGTGAAGAGCTTCTTTGGCGCGTACGCGATGATGTTTCTCATCTACTTCACCGTTGTGTTTTACGGCATGAATGTGGCGCGCTCTGTGGTGGAGGAGAAGACATCGCGCATCTTCGAGGTGCTGCTGTCGACGGTGCGGCCGCAGTCCCTGATGGCCGGCAAACTGCTGGGTGTAGGCGCGGCGGGGCTTACCCAGATGGCGATCTGG
>DASZGZ010000397.1:0-19336 GCA_035938355.1 Acidobacteriaceae bacterium | reverse complement strand
GCCCCGGCCTGCGCGCCGTCTACGCATGTCAAAAAAATCTTCGAGCGAGGCAGGCTTTGGTAACCATTTTGGCCACTCCAGAAGCCCGGTGACCGGTGTCACCCGTAAGGCAAGAAATCGACAAAACCTCTTCGCCTTCTGACGCGTCCTTGCTAACGTAGCTCAGCAGAACTTCGGGAGTCTGGTACGGGATTTTCAAAACCGGAATGAGGGAAAATTTACCTCCTTCGGCATGCGACTGTTACAGGCTTCCAGCATCTCAAGCTTGCAACTGGGCCCGGAGCATAGGACCTGGAAACCAGAGACGCTCTCAACCATGAGGAGCTTCACAATGCGCTGGATTATGGAATTCTTTCAATCTGTCATCGAGGCTATCTTCGGTTACTGCCGCCACAGCAACCTCTCGCGTCCGTTCACGATCGAGGGGCAGACCTACAAGGTCTGCATGGACTGCAGCCAACAGGTCTTCTACTCCCGCGACACCATGCTGCCGCTGAGCCGTCGCGAATTGCGCCGCTTGCATGCTGAGCAGGCAGCTGCCGCTGTCTCCGTCATGCCCGCTACTGCGGAAGCGCGCGAAGCAGCTGTCCGCCGCGCCCACAAGACGGCTGCCGCTTAAGGACATACGTTCCGGCACCGGTTCCTGCACAGGAACCGGTGCTCTTCTCTCTCACTGCTTCCCTGAAGGCCCTCCGGGCCTCATTTGCGGCTTCCTCGTTCCGCCGCCCCGCTTCATCTTCGCGCGACTCTCTGCTTTGCTGCGCCAAAGGCAGCCAGAAAGGCGTCCGCGACCTGGATCTCCAGATCCTTCGGCACTTTCTGACCAGCTTTCTGGCCGAAGATGTGCCGGTACATCATCGGCCCCAGCAGCAGTGCGATGCCGACCTCGGGATCGATGCCGTGGCACAGGACGCCGCGTCTCTCTCCGCGCCGGAGCATGTTCGTCAATGCCATGCGTGCGGGCTCAATCACTCGAGCGCGCCACGCTACCCCCAGCACCTGGTTGCGCGATGCATAGGCAATCATGTGGGGCACCATCTTTTCGCGAAGCGCCTTGCGATCGGTCGCGGGCTGATACTGCAACTGCGCAATGAGATCCGCGCGAAAGTCCCCGGAGTCGAAGACCGGCGGCTCCTCGTCGAGCCCGTGCAGGTAGCCCATCACCTCCAGGCAGAGTGCGTCCTTATCCGGCCAGTGCTTGTAGATCGTGGCCTTGCTCACGCCCGAGGCTTCAGCGATGGCATCCATACTGGTGGCATCGATCCCGCGCTCGGAGAACAGTTCCACCGCCGCCGTCAGCACCTTGTTGTGAGCCTGCGCGCTCCTTGGTCTCGCCATCCTCTACGCCATCATCTCCTCGGCCCTAAGCTTCAATCCTCGAAAACAGATACGCCCCCGCGCTCAGGAAGACCGCCCCGATCGCGGCGAGCAGAGCTATGTCGAAACCCACGCTGAACTGCCAGTTGTTGATCAGCGCTCCGCGTAGCCCATCGACTCCATACGCCAGCGGATCGAGCTTGGTGATGATGCTCATCGCCAGCGGCAGATTCGCCAGCGGAAAGAGCGCACCGGAGAGAAAGAAGATCGGCATCACCAGGAAATTCATCACCAGCTGGAAGCCCTGCATATCCTGAATCACCGAACCGATGGCGGTGCCCAGCGCTGCAAAGACGATGGCAATCATCACCACAAAAAGGAAGGCGATCGGAATCGCCAGCCAGCTATGCGGGCGAAAGCCGGCAATCAGGCAGATGATCAGGATCAGCGTCCCCTGGATGACAGCGACCGTCGCGCCGCCGAGCGTGCGGCCCACCATGATCTCCATCCGCGAGACCGGCGCAACCAGCGTCTCCTTGAGAAAGCCGAACTGCCGGTCCCACAGCATCGCAATACCCGAGAAGACCGAGCTGAAGAGCACCGTCATCCCCACCACGCCCGGAGCCATGAACTGCAGATAGCTGCCATGGCCTGCCTGCCGGAAGACCGGGCCCAGTCCGAACCCCAGCGCCAGCAGATAGAGACACGGCTGGCCGAGCGACACCACAATCTGCACCCGCGAGCGCACGTAGCGCTTCAGCTCCCGCAACCACAGGATGTAAATCGCGCCCATTCCCTGTCCTCCTCACACTGCTTGCTTCATGAATTTCTCTACAATTCTGCCGTCATCTCGACTGGAGCAACGCGATGTGGAGAGATCTGCTTTTCTCTCTGCTCACAATCTTCACCGCCGCCACATCTTTGCTACCTGCCGCATCGCCGCCTTGGCATCCGCGCCTTCGTCACGTAGCGATGATCCGGTCAGCGCCAGGAATGCAGCTTCGAGCGACTCCGTCCCCGTCTGCTCTTTCAGTTGTGTCGAGGTTCCCTGGGCCACGATGCTTCCGTGGTCCATGATGGCAATGCGATGGGCGACGCGGTCCGCTTCATCCATGTAGTGCGTGGTCAGAAAGACGGTTGTCTTCTCGGTTTCGTTGAGCCGCTTGACGTGCGTCCACAGCTGGTTGCGGCTCTGAGGATCGAGGCCCAGTGTCGGCTCATCGAGAAACAGGATCTTCGGCGTGTGCAAAAAGCCGCGCGCGATCTCCAGCCGGCGCTTCATCCCGCCGGAGAAGGTCTTCACGTAATCGTCCTTCCGCTCCCACAGCTCGAAGACCTTGAGCAGCTCCTCCGTGCGCGCGGCGCGGATCTTGCGCGGCACATGGTAGAGCACGCCATGCAGGTCCATGTTCTCCCACGCGGTCTGCTCGCTGTCCAGGCTGGGATCCTGAAAGACGATGCCGAAGCGTTGACGCGCATGCTTCTGCTTCACCGTCGGGTCCAGCCCGTCCAGCTCGATGCGGCCGCTGGTCGGACGCAGCAGCGTGGTCAGCATCTTGATGGTCGTGGTTTTGCCCGCGCCATTGGGACCGAGAAAGGCAAATATCTCTCCCTGCGCGACGTCGAAGCTGATGTCCTTGACGGCGGTGAAGTCGCCAAAGCTCTTGACCAGGTTGTGGACCGAGATCATCCCGCCAATCCTCTCGTCCGAAGACAAATTAAATACTGAACGGTTCAGTTTAGTGAGTCAAGACATGCACCGGATTTTCATTCGAACTCCGGTCGAACTCTTTCGAGTGAAGGAAACCGCCCCGGCATTCCAAAGATTCCATCACCGCAACTCGTCCAGCAACTTCCTCGTCCATTCCGGGTTTCGCCCGGTACGCCGTTCTCTGCCGTACGACTTTCGTGCGCCCACGCAGGGTTGCAATCCAAGTTGGCAGGCACGCCGGGAAAGTACAATTACAACGACCCCTGGATGGTAGTGATCATGACCCGGCTGTTTCGTTCTCTCTTCGCCATTGGCGCCCCCGCTGTGCTCGTCATCGCCGGTTGTGGCGGCGGCCCCAGCTCGAATCCTTCTAACCCCACCTTTTCCATTTCGCCTTCGACTACCACCATCGACACCAACGGCCAGGTCCAGTTCAGCGCCACGCTCACCAATGGTCAGCCGGCCACCAATGTGAATTGGGTTGTCTCCACCGGCACGAACGACTCCAGCACCCTCGGCGAAGGCTCCATCGGCTCCACGAGCGGCCTCTACTTTCCACCCAGCGCCCTCTCGAAAGACTCCGTTCAGATCCAGGTGCAGGCCAACCTGACCACCAACATCTTTCAGACCGCCACCGCCGTCGTGACCGTCACCCCCGGTTTCATCCAGACCGTGACCCCGGAAAATGCCACCATCGCAAACGGCGGAACCGTCGCGCTTACGGCCACCATCGCCGAGCTTGGAGGCGGATCCGTCAACTGGAGTCTTGGGACCACTCCCGCCGGTGGCGCCAGCCCTGGTTCCGCGGGCGGCAGCATCTCCGGCACCAGTTGTCAGAACAGCGGCGGCATCAACTCCTCCAACCCCTACTACACCTTCTGCAACGCCACCTACACCGCGCCCTCGGCCGTGCCGTCGCAGGCCATCTACGCCATTGGCGCGGTCGCGGCCGATAGCGCGACCACGAGCTTCTCCAAGCTCCTGCTGAACAGCTCCGGCATCAACACCTCGCCGCTCGATAACCAGGCGGCCCAGACCTCGGCCGTCCATATGGGCACTTCCGGCGGCAACAACAACGACGTGGACGTGGATCCGACCACCAATCAGGTCACTGACTGCGCCAGCGGCACGCTCGGCGCCCTGGTCCATGACCAGGCCAGCAATCTCTACATCCTCAGCAACAACCACGTCCTGGCCGAGTCCGATCAGGGCGCAGTCAGCGATACCATTATCCAGCCCGGCCTCGTCGATACTGGCTGCACCCAGCTGACTACCGGCGTCACCGGCATCAGTGCCATCGGCACCCTGCAATATTGGGTCCCGCTCATCGACGCCTCCGCCAATGTCGATGCCGCACTCGCCGCAACCACCTCGGCAAGTGTCGACGCCTCCGGTTCGATCATCGCCCTCGGCGCAGCTGGTGGCGGCACCAACCAGGTGGCCGCAGCGGCGCCCGTCGCCGGCACCGGCGAAGTGCTCACCGCGGCCAACATCAGCAATATCCACGTGGCCAAGAGCGGGCGCACCACCGGGCTGACCTGCACCACCGTGGACGCCATCGACTCCACGGTGAAAGTTTCCTACTACAAGGACGCCGCAGAGACACAGTTCTATGTCTCCAAGACCTATACCAACCAGATCGGCATGCCGGGCAACTACTTCTCCGATGCAGGCGACTCAGGCTCGTTGGTGGTCGACACGGCAAATGCGCAGCCCGTAGGACTCTTCTACGCGGGCTCCGCGGGCACCTCAACCCAGCCGGGTGAGAGCTTCGCGCAACCCATCGGGGATGTCCTCACGGAGCTCGCGCAGAACAGCGCCGCTCCCTCCGGCACGACATTCACCATCGTCGGCGGATCGCCTCATACCGTAAACTGCCTCAACTACGACTCCAACACCGCAACAGCCAGCGCCGTCGTCTCTGACGCCCGGATGAACGCGGCACGCGCAGCAGCCAGCCAGAACGGCGCTGCGATCGTGGATGCCTCAAAGGGCATCCTGGGCGTGGCCGCAGGCAATAGCCTCGATCAGCCCGGCCAGGCTGCGGTCCTCGTTTACATCGACCAGAACCACTCCGGCCCCGTCGCCGTCCCGCAGACCATCGGCGGCCTGCCGACGCGCGTCATCCCCACCACCGCGAACGCCGTAGCCAACGGCACCGCCCCGACCACCGCCTCCGTCTCTCCAGGGATCCGTCTCTCCCAGGCAACGCTCCAGGCCGCCGCGGCGGTCCAGAAGCAGCACGTGAGTCAGCTCATGGGCGACCCTGCCTTCTTTGGTGTCGGCGTGACCCAGAGCCAGGACAACCCCTCCGAGGCCGCGCTGATGGTCTTCATCGACCGGACCCGTACCCCCCGCACGCAGCCCGCGACGGTCGGAGGTCTGCGCGTGCGCTACCGCACCATGAACCCTATCCACATCAACTACAGCGCCGCGGCTCGCAAGTAAGCGGACTGCACAATCAAAGAAGATGGGCGGCCACGCGGCCGCCCATCTTTTCTTGCTCAAACCTCTTGCTCGGCTCTTCCGTTGTCTTCCGCCAGTCAGGCAAGTTGCTCAGATACGACCGGCGCTGTGCTCTGCTCAGCTGCCATCACCGTCGGCTGCGCCACGCCATAGTCCGGGAAGAACAGCATGAACACGGTCCCTGAGCTGTTTGTTCCAGATCCACTTGTACTTGACCCGTCCGCTCCAGCCTGGTGGCTGCGGCTGCGTACCTCAATGCTGCCCTTGTGCTTGTCCATGATGTCATGCGTTACCCACAATCCCAGCCCCGTTCCGGTGGCCAGTTTGGTGGTAAAAAACGGCTCAAAGATGCGCCCGCGCACCTCGTCCGGAATGCCTGTGCCCGTGTCCGCCACCACCACCCGCACCCCGGGGGATCCGGTCTTCCAGCAGTGTGACCGTCCCGCGCGCACCAGCAGCCGGCCGCCGCCATTGAGCGCGTCGAGGGCGTTGGTGATCAGGTTGGCAAAGACCTGCCGCAGCGCTCCAGACAGGCAATAGAGATCGACGTGGTCGCGATAACGGCGCAACACATCCACCCTCAGCGTGTGGATGCGGCCGCTATGCAGCGTCAGGATGGAGTCCAGGATCTCGGCCACATTTGCCACCGAAGGCGAGGTCGAAGGCCGGTAGAAGCGCAGTGTCTGCTGCGCAATCTCAGAGACACGCGCCAGCTCGTGCTGCGCCATCTCGGTAAAGCGCATGGCCTCGCTATCTCTCGGGACCTGCGTGCGCAACAGAAACAGCAGATTCGTTACCGCCTCGAGTGGGTTGTTGATCTCGTGCGCGATCGACGCCGCGAGCTGGCCGGCCGCGGCCAATTTCTCCGTACGCCGCAGCGTCTCCTCGGAACGGCGGCGCTCCGTGGTATCGATCATCACCGCGCCCACCCACCGTATCTCCTGCTGGCCGCTCTTCACTGGATACAGATTCACCAGCCAGCTTCGCGCGTCGCCCTTCCCGTCGGTCACCTGCAGCTCGAGGGTATCCACCGCCCGCGCTCCCCCAAAAACCGCGGCCAGCCGCGACTCGATCATCTTCGCCTCCGAGGCGCCGAAGAGTTCACCAGCGGTCTGGCCCAGAAACGTTGTCAGCTCGATCCTCATGCCCGTGGCCAGAAAATTGTTCACGCGGATGAATCGCCCTTGCCGGTCGAGGAAGGCAAAGCCGATAGGCGCATGCGCCAGCATCGAGTCCAGAAGCGCCAGGGTGTCGTTCAACCCGGAGCGCTGCTCCGCCATGGACAGCACCAGCAGGTTGAAGGCCTGCGCCAGCTCGCCGGCTTCGTTCGTCTCCGCCACCTGCAGCGGAAAGCCCTCCTTGGTCTCCGGATCGCGGATCAGCCGTCGCGTCGCATTCATCACTATGTGCAGCGGACGCGTTATCGAGCGGGCCAGCAGCGCCGAGGCTAGCAGGCATCCCAGCGCGCCCAGCACACCCGCCAGCAATGTGATCCGCACCAGCGCACCCACCTCTTCCCTCTCCGAGGACGGGTTCTCGGCTACCCACGCGTAACCCAGCAGATCGTCGCCTTCGCGAATGGCATGGATCGCCTCGCGGTTGCCCTCATCGTTCTGGAATATGCGGGAGCGGTCGAGCGTCTGGCCCGGAGCTGGGAGTTGTCTGCGCTCCGCTGCAGTCAGGGGGCTGCTTTCGATGTGGCCGGTGCTGGGCAACAGGGGCAGGCCGTGCGGATCGGTGAGCCGGACAAAATGAACGGAGGTGCTCGCTTCAAGAGCCTGCGCCATCGGCGTCAGGCGGTGCTCTTCCTTGTCGATGATGGCATCGGTGGCCATGACCGCCAGCAGATTCACCTGCTGCTCGATGCGACGCTCTGCGCGGCCGTGAATCTCCCGCAGCTCAGTCTCCAGGATGAGCAGCGAGAAACACACCGTAAACGCCAGCTCCAGAACGATGAAGCCGATCGTCAGTTGGCTGCGGATCGTACGATACCGGAACCAGGCCATCCGTATCCATTCCTCCGAAGCCGCAGATGGGTCACACGTGTCTCTCGGAAGAGAACGAGAGAGTCACAGTCATAGGACGCGTGAACGTCTTCCCGAGGGCTAAGCAAAAACGTACACACTGCGTAAGGCAGCAAACGACTCCTGAGGCAAGAGGTGCATCCTGGTTCTCTGTGCAGACGCAATCGGGCAAAACCGCGCTTACCGATCCTGATATCTGCGTTGTGCCTACAAGTCTACACATCCGGCTACAGACATCCTCACCGGTTACTCTTGAGGGTACCGCGCTGCTCGTTGGACGGTATCCACCTTGAGGAGGACCCGCATCTTCAGAGTTAGGATCACAAGCGACCTCATTCCTCAAGCATCGCCGGCGCAGTCGCCTCTTCAAGTTTGGCGGCGATGTCGGTAGCGATCTGCCGCCCGTGGAAGCGGCCATTCTCGATGAAAATCTCATTCGTTCGCGAGCCGGCAACGATCACCCCTGCCAGGTAGAGCCCCGGAACATTGCTTTCCAGGCTCTCTGGATCGCACTCCGGGCAACGGTCCTTATTGTCCGTGCGCACACCGAGCAGGTTCAGGAAATCGAAGTCCGGGTGGTAGCCGGTCAGCGCGAAGACAAAATCGTTGCGCAGTGTCTTCGGTCCCTTCGGCGTCTCCAGTTCCACACTGTCCTCGCGGATCGCCGTCACGCGCGAATCGAAATATGCCTCCACCTCGCCTGCCTTGATGCGATTTTCGATGTCGGGCAGAATCCAGTACTTCACATGGTGGTGGATCCTGGGGCCGCGGTGCACCAGCGTCACCCGCGCGCCGTGCCGCCACAGGTCCAGCGCCGCAATCGCCGCTGAGTTCTTTCCCCCGATGACCACAACATCCGTGTCGTAGTAAGGATGCGGGGCGTCGTAGTAGTGCATCACCTTCGGCAACGCCTCGCCAGGAATCTTCAGGTAGTTCGGCAGGTCGTAGTAGCCGGTGGCGACCACGATCTTTCGCGCGCTGTAAGTCTGCTCACGTTCGAAGCGGTCCTGCACCCGCACGCGGAAGCTGCCGTCCGCCCCCTCGACGCGAAGCACTGTCTCATACTGCCGCACATCCAGCTGATAGTGGTCCGCCACCTTGCGGTAGTACTCCAGCGCCTCATCGCGCGTGGGCTTCTGGTTGGGGCTGGCGAACGGGATGTCGCCGATCTCCAGCAGCTCCGGCGTAGTAAAGAAAGTCATGTTGGCCGGGTAGTGAAATATCGAGTTGCACAGGCATCCCTTGTCCACCAGCACCGTCCGCATCCCGCGCCGGCTACTCTCGATGGCGCACGCCAGGCCGGTCGGACCCGCCCCGATCACCAGCACATCGAATCGCACCGCGCTATGGCGACGCGCTGCCGCCAACTCCTCCATCTCGATCTTCTTCGCGCACATAGCAATAGCTTACCGACATCACGCCATCCGGCAACCTCCGTCCCAAGTCTCAGTCCCGCAGCGTCCGCCCCGGCAACTGCTTCGAACAGGTCCCATTTGCCTTCCATTGCATCCGAATCATCATGGTCCGAGTTCTCTCCATGACCGCTTGCCTCCTTCTGCTATCCGGCTGCTTCTCGAACAACACCGATTCACTTCGAGAGCACACCGCCGACGCCACCGCTGCAGCAAAGCGGAATGCGGGCGCCATCGCCCGCGGCGTTGCCGAAGGACTGATGCGCAAAGGGCCACTCGACATCAATCAGGCTTCGCAAAAGCAGCTCGCAATCCTTCCCGGCATAACACCGGAATTGGCAGATGCGATCGTCAAAAACCGGCCCTACGCCTCCACTCCGGAGCTGGTGCGCAAACGCGTCCTTACGAAGCCGCAATTCAACCGCGTGAAGGCACAAATCCTCGTCAAATGAGAGGCTTCGCGGATCGTTGCTCGTAAAGGGCATGCTGCGGCGGAGCGAACGCTGTGCCCAAAAAGCAGCATCGGAGATGCCACGGCACTACACTGGTGTTGGGGGCCGCGCGATACTTCGCAGCCCCCTGCGCATCGAAAACTAGAGACGTGTCTACCTACGCCATCCCGACCGCGGCCACGCCCGCTCCACTCTCCAGCGCACAGCGCCTGACCGACAGCCACGGCCGCGCCATTACCGACCTGCGCGTCTCCGTCACCGACCGCTGCAACTACCGCTGCGTCTACTGCCGGACCGGCAATGACGGCGCCCAGTACAGCGAGCTGCCGCTGGACGATTACCTGCGCCTCATCCGCGTCTTCGTCTCGCTCGGCATCGAGAAGGTCCGGCTCACTGGCGGCGAGCCGCTGCTCCGCCGCGACCTCACCACCCTCATCCGCGAAGTCGCGAAGCTGCGCACCAGCCATGCGCCCGATGGCACCCCGCTCAAAGATGGCGCCGGCAAAATGCTCGATCTGGCTGTCACCACCAATGGCCATCTGCTCGCTGCGCAGGCCCAGTCCCTCCGTGAAGCCGGGCTCACCCGCGTCACCGTCTCCATGGATGCCGTCGATCCCGATGTCTTCGCGCGCATCACCCGCGTTCCCGGCAGCTACGACCGCGTGCTCGCCGGCGTCCGTGCGGCAAAGGCTGTCGGCCTCGGCCCGGTCAAGGTCAACTGCGTGCTGCTGCGCGGCTTCAATGACGACCAGATCGTACCCTTCGTCCACTTTGCCCGCAGCGAAGGCGTCATCCTGCGCTTCATCGAGTTCATGCCGCTCGAAGAAGACCGCATCTGGTCCCGCGACACGGTCATTGGCTACGACGAGTTGAAGGCGCGCATCAGCGCCGTCCGTCCCTTGGTGCCGCTGCGCGGCAATGCGCCCGGCGAAACCGCGCAGCGCTTCACATTCGACGACGGCATCGGCGAGATCGGCATCATCGCGCCCGTCTCCCGCGCTTTTTGCGGCGCCTGCAGCCGCGTCCGCCTCACCTCCGACGGCAAGATCCGCACCTGCCTCTTCTCGCAGATGGACCACGATCTCTACAGCGTGCTTCACCGCGGCGGCTCGGACGAGGACCTCGTCGCCTACATCCGCAACGTCATCGAGCAGAAGGAAGCCCGCCACCACATCGGCGAGCCCGGCTTCCTCAAACCTAGCCGCAGCATGGTCCACATCGGCGGCTGACAGCGCCATAAATCTTCAGCAGAATGCCTCGCGGGGCAAACTCCGCGCCGCCGATACCGTCTATCCTCCGGAGATACGATCACCAGGGCATTCAGATGTGATCTCAGCCGGGGGTAAGCCAGCGCATGAGAGTCCCGATCCGGTTCGCCATTCGGTTTGCCATTCAATGTGCCGCTGTCCTCGCAACTGTCTGCCCGAGCGGCATACTCTTAGGCCAGACCACGCCCAGCCCCTCGCTGCTCATCCTCTCCAAGCACGACCACACGCTCAGCATCGTCGACCCATCCACGCTCCAGGTGGTCGCCAGCATGCCCGTGGGCGAGGATCCCCACGAGGTCATCGCATCAACGGACGGCACCACTGCATATGTCTCGAACTATGGCGGCGGCGCTTACAACACGCTCGCTGTGCTCGACCTGGTTGGACGTCACGCGCTTCCGTCCATTGACCTCGGCCCGCTTCGTGGCCCGCATGGACTCGCCTTTGTCGGCGGCAAAACCTGGTTCACTGCCGAAGCGGCCAAGGCTATCGGGCGCTACGACCCCGCCACGCAGAAGGTCGACTGGATTCTCGGCACCGGCCAGAATCGCACCCACATGATCTACGTCTCGGACGACCAGCAGCGCATCATCACCACGAATGTGAGCTCCGGCACGGTCAGCATCATCGAGTTGCAGCAGCTTCGCATGCCCGGTCCGCCACCCGGAATGCGGCCCCCGAACAGCACTCCGGGTGGTCCCGGCGGTCCTCCACCGGGCGCCCGCCCCATACCGCGTAAAGACTGGAACGAGACCGTGGTGCGCGTCGGCAACGGTTCGGAGGGCTTCGATGTATCTCCCGACCACCGGGAGCTATGGGTCGCCAACGCTCAGGACGGCACCATCTCCGTCGTCGACATCGCCGCCAAGAAGGGCGTCGAGACCATTCAGGCGAATGCTGGCGGCGCAAACCGCCTCAAGTTCACGCCCGACGGCAAGCGGGTGCTCGTCTCCACACTCGGCGGCCCGGATCTCGTCATCCTGGATGCCGCAACGCGACGCACCACCAAGCGCCTTCCCATTGGCCACGGCGCGGCCGGCATCGTCGTCGAGCCCAGCGGAGCACGCGCCTTTGTCGCCTGCACGCCGGACAATTACGTCGCCGTCATCGACCTGAACTCGCTCAGCGTCTCCGGCCATATTCAGGCAGGCGGCGAACCGGATGGCATGGACTGGGCCATCCGGCGCTGAACAGGCCGGCCGAAGTGCGGACCGGCGACGAATCCCTCTAAATCGCTCCGTCATGGCACAATCGACTGCAGCGAATGGCCGACTCCGCCCAGCACCCCGCAGCCCCGTTCGAGCATCTCCGGCTCTTCCATGACGCCGCCCGGGCCCTTACCTCTTCGCTCGATCTGCCCAGCATCCTCCGCAGCATCCTCGAGCAGATGGAGCGCTTCTTCCATCCCGAGAGCTGGTTCCTGCTTATGGTTGACGAGCAGAAGCGTGACCTCTACTACGCGCTCGCTCACGGCGCCTCCGCCGAGGCCCTCAAGGACATCCGCATTCCCTTTGGCACCGGCATGCCCGGATGGGTAGCCCTGCACGGTGAGCCCCTCATCGCCACCATGGACGGAGTCGCAGTCCGCCTCTCCGATGGAGACCAGCCCCACACCATCATCTGCCTGCCTCTGCGCTCGCGCGAACGCACCCTCGGCGTGCTCCAGGTCACCCACCCGTCGCCGCAGACGCTCAGCGACGACGCCATCACCTTTCTCTACATCGTGTGCGACTACGCCGCTATCGCCATCGAAAACGCGCGCGCCGTCGAGCGCATACAGGAACTCACCATCACCGACGACTGCACGCACCTTTTCAACGCGCGCCACCTCGCCGCCGTATTGCCGACAGAGATCGAACGTGCCCGCCGATTCGACCAGCCGCTCGGCCTCCTCTTTCTGGACCTCGACAACTTCAAGCAAGTAAACGATGAGCACGGCCACCTGGCCGGCAGCCGCGTGTTGGCAGAGGCCGCGGAGGTCATCACTCGCACCCTCCGCAGCGTCGATCTTTCCTTCCGCTACGGTGGCGACGAGTTCGTTGCGGTGCTCCCGCAAACGTCGGGCTCGTCCGCCGCCAAAGCAGCCAATCGCCTGCTTGTCGCCTTGCGCGCGCGCCGCTTCCTCAGCTTGGAGAATCTCTCCCTGCGGCTCACTGCCAGCCTCGGCGTGGCCAGCTATCCCGACGACGCAGACAACGCGGCCGCGCTCCTCGAACGCGCCGACAAGCGCATGTACCTGGTGAAAAACTCCACTCGCGACGGCGTCGCCACCAAAGACTGACGCGCTAGCGGTCGATCGGCACTATCGTATTCAGGTTGTCCCCGGACTGCGGATCCACCGCGAAGTCCCACACCGAAACATTGGCCTCGCGCGGACTGAGCAACTCCATCAGCGCATACTGCCCCACGGTCAGCTTCTGCTTTGGCACCACCTTCATCCAGTGCCCTCCGCGCATTACGGTCGTCGTCGTCTCGGTTACGTTCTCACTCTGGTGTCCCACCTGGCCAAGCGTCACATTCGTGATCACGCGGTAGTCGCGCCGCGGGTCCACTTCGACGATGACGTACTGGCTCTTCGGCGAGCTCACCGCTCCGGTCGCCTTTGCATCATTGGTCGCCACGCTCAACGCATCCGCACCGGCCGTATCGTCGCCGCCCGTCAGGCTCACGTAGAAGACCGGCTCGTTCTCGTGCAGATGCACCTTCGACCCCCCTCCGTCCAGACGCACCTCCGCCTTCTTCGGTACGGGATTGATCGGCGCGCGCTGCACGTTGTGGCCGGTCCGCTGATTGATGTTGCCGCTATCCTGCTCCAGCGTCACCAGCTCCGCCTGGTTCCGAAAGTAGTCCAGCACCCACACGCCATCGCGGTCTGGCAGGTTCAGCCGCGGCGCCACCGGCGGCGTGCGCGAGGTCATCTCCGCCTTCTCCGCCGCCTCTTCCGCATCGACGGCGCGCGCATCGTCCGAAGCGGCAGTCTCCTCCCGCCCCTGTTCGGTGCGGCCATGCGCAAACTTCTCCGTCGCCGCCCAGTCCACCATGCTGACCGGCAGCTCCTCCCACGCCCCATTGCGCTCAGCCGAAATATAGCGAACGCGGTCGCCCTTGACCTCCCAGCGCCGCACTTGCTGGTAGCTGCCATCGGTCAAAATCAGCCGGTGGATGTTCGCGATCTCCGCCGCATTCGTCGGCGGCTTGCTCTGAGCGAACAACGTCGCCGTCAGAACCACCGCCGCCAATCCGATTGTTACTCTGCGTCCCATCGTCTTGCCCAAAGTCTAGACGTTCCACAGGCCAGAAAGTCTGCCTGAGCAAACCACTTCACAACCCGTGGCGACTCTGCGATACTTGATCGTGCCCACCCGGTACGCCATCCAAACCCAAAATTCAGAGGTGATGCAGTGTCAGCAAAGTACATCTTTGTGACGGGCGGTGTTGTGTCCAGCCTTGGCAAGGGCCTTGCCGCCGCCTCCATCGGTTGCCTGCTCGAAGCCCGCGGCCTCCGCATCAATCTGATGAAGTTCGACCCCTACCTCAACGTCGATCCGGGGACCATGTCGCCCTTCCAGCACGGCGAGGTCTTCGTCACCGACGATGGCGCCGAAACCGACCTCGACCTCGGCCATTACGAGCGCTTTACCCACGCCAAGCTCACCCGCGATAACAACCTCACCACCGGCCGCATCTACGAACAGATCATCACCAAGGAGCGCCGCGGCGACTACCTCGGCAAGACCGTCCAGGTCATCCCCCACGTCACCAACGAGATCAAGAACGCCATGCGCAAAGTCGCGGCCGACTGCGACGTAGCCATCGTCGAGATCGGCGGCACTGTCGGCGACATCGAATCGCTCCCCTTCCTCGAAGCCATCCGCCAGATGCGCCAGGAGCTCGGCCGCGAAAACACCGTCTTCGTCCACGTCACCCTCGTCCCCTGGATCGCCGCCGCGCAGGAGCTGAAGACCAAGCCCACCCAGCACTCCGTGAAGGAGATGCTCTCCATCGGCATCCAGCCGGACATCCTGCTTTGCCGCTCCGATCGCCCGCTCTCCCGCGAGCTCAAGAGCAAGATCGCCCTCTTCTGCAACCTCGAAGACCAGGCCGTTATCGCCGCTCGCGACGTCGTCTCGATCTACGAAGTCCCGCTCAACTTCGCGCAGGAAGGTGTCGACGCGCTCGCGCTCAAATACCTGCACATGGAGACCCGCACCCCGGATCTCTCCCGCTGGCAGCAGGTTGTCGACCACGCCTACCACCCGAAGGACGAAGTCCATATCGGCATCGTCGGCAAATACGTCGAGTATGAGGACAGTTACAAATCCGTGAAGGAAGCGCTAGTCCACGGCGCGCTCTCGCAGAACCTGAAGCTGCGCGTGACATGGTTGGAGGCAGAAGGGCTCGAGACCGAAGACTACGTCTCGCAGCTCAAGGACTTCGACGGCATCCTCGTCCCCGGCGGTTTCGGCAAGCGCGGCATTGAAGGCATGCTCAATGCCATCCGCTACGCACGCGAGTCAGGCACGCCCTACTTCGGCATCTGTCTCGGCATGCAGACCGCCACCATCGAATTCGCCCGCAACGTCTGCAAGCTGCACGGCGCCAACTCCAGCGAGTTCGACCCCGCCACGCCCCACCGCGTCATCTACAAGCTGCGCGAGCTCACCGGCGTCGAAGAGATGGGCGGCACCATGCGCCTCGGCGCCTGGACCTGCCTGCTCGAGCCCGGCTCAAGGGCCGCCGAGGCGTACGGCCGCACTGAAATCTCAGAACGCCACCGCCACCGTTACGAATTCAACCGCGAGTACGAGCCGCTGCTCACCGGCGCAGGGTTGCGCATCACCGGCACCACCCCGGATGCGACCTACGTCGAAATCGTCGAGCTGCCCAACCACCCCTTCTTCCTCGGCTGCCAGTTCCACCCCGAGTTCAAGTCCAAGCCGCTTGAGCCGCATCCGCTCTTCCGCAGCTTCGTCACCGCCAGCTACGCCAACCGCCTGAAGCAAAATGCCGAACTCTCCGCGGCAGACCCGGTGTCAGCGGCGGCTGAAGAAGCGCTCGCTCGCCCCCTCGCCCATCGCTGATGCATTCTGCTGCGTCCGAACCAGCAGCCGAGCCACTCGAGGCGTCGCACAATCCGGCCTGGCATCCCCCGTCGCTCCGCGAGCTCGGCGCGCTGCTCTCGGTTGCGATCGTGGTCCTCTTCTGCCGCCTGCCGCGCCTGCTGTTGCACGGCCGCATCCTTGCGGAAGAAGGCACCACCTATCTTCGTTACGCATGGGATGCCACGCCGCTGCACGCCCTGCTGGCGCCGCACCAGGGCTACTACTCGCTCCTCGACAATCTCTGCGCGCTCATTGCCGCACGCCTGCTGCCGCTCTCTGCCGCCGCGCTCTTCTTCACCTGGACTGCGGTCGCCGTCCACCTCCTGCTCCTCTTCCTCGCCATCGAGTGCGAGGTCTTTCGCACCCCGTTTGAGCGCTGTTGTGCGCTCTTCGCGCTGCTGCTGGTCACTCCGAACTTCGAAGTTTGGCTCAATCTCGAAAACTGCCAGTCGCTCCTCGCTGTCGCCGCAGCCATCGTCCTCATCTCGTCCGCGCGGAGACTCTTCGCTATCCGCACCACCACCCTGTGGCTCGCGGCGCTCACAGGTGTCACCACACTGCCGCTCATCCCGCTCTTCTGGTTCAGGGTCTGGAGAGAGCGTTCGCGCCGCGCCCTCGTCTATGCGCTCAGCATCACGCTCCCTGCGTTTCTGCAAGCCACCGTCCTGCTGCACTCCATCCGCGCCGGCAGCCGGCCCGTCACCTCGCACCATCTGCGCGCGCTTGTGGCATACACCTCCTCGCGCGTCATCATGCTGCCCCTCACCACCGGCCGTGGCGCCGAATACTACGGCCGCTTCCTCTTCCACCATTCCGGCATCGGTTGGATCTCCGCGCTCTACCTGGCGCCTGCGGCGCTGCTTGTGCTCGGCTTTCTTCTCTTCCGCAGGAGCTCGCCCGCCGCGCTCTTCCTGTACTTTGGCGCGCTCCTATCGAGCGTCTTTGACTGGTACGGCTGCCTCGCCTGCACCTTCCGCCGGCTTCCCTTCTCGAGCGGCGGAGAAGGCCGCTACTTCTTCGCTGCCAATGCCATGCTCTTGCTCGCATTGCTGCTCGCCGCCACGCGCGCCGCTCCGCGATGGCTAGCGCGTGCCGCAGCCGTCCTCTTTGCGTGGATCCTCTGTACCGGCGTCTTCCACTACTTCCGCATGCGGCCCTATCTCAACAACTATCCCGCCTGGCAACCGCAGGTGCTTCTCTGGCAGCAGGACGAGAGCCAACCCCTCCTCGTCGGGCCCACACACTGGGGCGCCAATCCGCTGCACCTCACGCATCAGCGTCCCAACCGCACCGACCTGCCGGCCGACGCCTATGACTCCCTAGCCGCCCGTCATCTGGATGAATAAAAGATTCCTGCACACGCCGACCAGCCCTCCCGCCTCGGCGCGCGTCACACACTGGAGAGATCCGTTATGCCCCCCACCGTTACCGAGAAGCGTTCCTCTGCATTGCCCGCGCTCGTCCTCGGCGTCATCGTCGGCCTGCTCGTCGCGCTGCTCGCCGTGCCCGCGGTCGTGCGTCACGTCGGCGCGTCCATGCGCAACCGCATCAGCATTGCCTTCCTCGGCCGGCACGATACCATCGACATCTCGCAGCCCACCGTCATCGCGAGCATCCAGCGCCTCGCGCGTCTCGAGTCCGTCGTCTACACCATGGACAAGGTCGTCGAGGGCGACCGCACCAGTCAGTACCTGCCCGATATCCTCACCGGAGACAAGCTGCTGATGATCGTCCATGGCCAGGCCGTTGCCGGCGTCGATCTCAGCCAGGTCCAGGCCAGCAACGTGCAGATCGATGGCCGCAGCGTCACCATTGCCATGCCCGCCGCCGAGTTGCTCTCCGTTTCGCTGGATAACAGCAAGACCCGCGTCTACTCGCGCATCACCGGCCTGCTCGTACCTGCCGACCCCACCCTGGAATCCGAGGTCCGTGAAAAGGCCGAAGCCGACCTGCGGCAGTCCGCGCTCTCAAGCGGCATCTTGACCACCGCCGAAGGAAACGCCCGCGCCACCCTCACCACCCTGCTGCACTCGCTCGGCTTCCAGCAGATCACTTTCCGCTAGAACAAGAGCTAGTCAGAAGATCGGCAAGCCGGCCACAGAAAGCCGCTCTACTCCCAGCGCAGCCGCACCAGCGCCACGCCTTGTCGCGCCAACAGCATCTGGAGCGTCGCCAGGCCATCTCTCGCCGCAATCGCATGCGGCGCCGTCACCCGTTCCAGTTTTCCGGCATGCACGAGTTCCTGCTGCTGTGCGGCACTCGGTCTCTCCGGACTTCCCATCCGCCGCCATACCGCGTACGCATTACTGTGCGCCGCATCCATCAGGAAGACCTCCTCGGTCACCTTCGAACCTGGCAGACCGCGCACCTTTATCTCCACCTTTGCGGGATCCGCCGCGACATCGGCATCGTGGTAATTCCATAGCAGAATGTCCACTTCGTCCATTCTGCGGGTGGCTATCGCGTCCACATCCGGCGCATCTGTCACACTGTGGGTGACAATCTGCTCTTCCGGCAGGGCCCCGCTGCTCTCCGTTCGCAACCAGTCGCCGTCCAGCATCGCCATCATGCGGAAGACGTTCAGCACCGCCTTGTCCACGCCGTTCGTTGCCAACTCGCGAAAGCCCGCAAAGTACGGCTGATTCTCAAAAGTGAACGCCCATGTGACCGCGCCCAGCACACGCACATCGTGTTTGTGGGCCAGTTCCCAGGTGCGAGCCGTCGCCTCCGCCACGCTCACACCGTACAGCGGACCGTTGCGATAGCCGTTCTGCGGTCCCTGACAAGCCGCGCAACCCTCCGGGTCGCTCTCGCCTAACACTATGGGCGTGCTGCGCCACTCCGGATAACTTGCCACCACATCCATGCCGCGCTCGATTGCCGCAAGCTGATGCCCCACGTTCATCACTACATGCCCGTCCACAAACTTCGGCGAACCCTTGGGATGAAAGCTGGTGAAGTCGAGCGGCGCGCCAGTCCCGCCCGTCACCGCATTCTTCCCATGTGCGCAGTGTTCCAAGAATTGCCGCAGAAACTCATCGCTCGTGCTTGACCCGCTCTTTCCCGCATACACACCCGTCGAGTCCGGGCCGCCAATCTTCGCTCGCGGGAGTACCTTCCGCACCGCCGCGGCCGATACATCGTAGAGCCGGTCGTACTCCTGCGGTGTGCCATGCCAGTAGCCGATATCCGGCTCGTTCCACACCTCCCATAGCCACCCATCCACCGCTATTCCGTAGCGATCCCTCAGGTGCGCAACATAGGCTTCGACCAGCGCACCCCACTTCGCGTAGTCCTTCGGCGGATAGCTCCAGCTGGTGAAGAGATCACCATTGGGAAAGTTGTGACGGTACGGCTCAGGATGCGTGGAGAGAGCCTCCGGCATAAAGCCGAGTTCCACAAGCGGCCGCACGTGCGCATCGCGCATTGCATCGAAAATGCGGTCTGTGATTGTCCAGTCGTAAACCGGCGTGCCGTCCGCGCGCTCGGTGTACACATTTGTCGAGCCCCACTTCAGCGAGCCCTCGCCATTGCCAGTAGTGAGCAGGTTATGTGCGCGGAAGTACACCGGAGCATGCGCCGTG
>DASZGZ010000396.1:0-3174 GCA_035938355.1 Acidobacteriaceae bacterium | reverse complement strand
TCGAGCTTTTCGCGCGGGCCGGAGTAGATGGCGCCGCTCGCGTTCAGTTGTTCCCAATCCACGGCGTATCGCTGTGCGATCCAGGCGCGTCCGTCGATGGGCATGGCGGCGCGGGTGTGGCGGACTGCATCGCAGCAGGAGTCGGCGGAGATGTATCGCTCTCCGCGAAATGGCGGACCGATCACGGCGACGGTCTGCTGGTCGACGATGGTGAGTGCTCCGCTTTCGCTCATGTTCTGCTGGCCGGGCGGAGCTGCGCTTGCCTGGATGTCGATGTGGTGCAAGAGCTGGTGAGGAATTGGAGCGCCCGGCGAAATAGCGACGTTGAGAAAGAGAAGCGCGTGGGTGCTCTTCGGCAGCGTCGGGGTGGATTGGCGCAGGCCCGCAGGCTGTAAGCGCTGCGCGACAGCGGCGGCGTCGAGGGTTTGAAGTACAGCGCCGTCGCCAAGGATCTCCAACTTCTGAATGGCGACATTGCCGCTCGAGAAGTTGGTCATCGCCAATTCGTAGACGAGATGAGTGCGGCCGTCCGATGCGTGGAAGGGCACGGGTGCGTCGTTGACCGCGAGGAGCAGCGGCGTCATGCGTTCGGCAGGCGCGGTCTGACCGAGTGCGGCGCAGGGCAGGAGTGCGGACGAGATGAGGAGACACGGCGCAGCGAAGGCACGAGCGGAAATGTGCATGGCTTTGTTCCTAATCCATTCGGGGTTCGTGGTGGGTTGGGGGCAGAGCAACTATACAGCCTTGTTGGTTGGAATCCGCGGCCGGGGATGATGGCGGTCCGAATGGGATGAAAGCAGTTGCCGGTATGAACCGATGCGGCGGATACTCGGAAGGCTATTTTTGCAAACAGAGTACAAGCCTTTCAGAACTTATATCCGGAGAAGAGTGTTCATGATGGAAGACGCTTGCGGTTCGCGTGTGGATACGTGCACGAAATTGTCTACTGGTTTTCGCGGAAGACTGTGGGCGGGGGCTCTGCCCGGGGTCTGCGTGCTGGCGGTGGTGCTGGTCGGTGCGCCCGCGTGGTCGCAGCAACCGAGTGCCGGGAGCGCGGTGCCCGTGTCGGCAGAGACGCATGCGGCGTTGCAGCAGTTGATTGGCAACAGCCTGCTCGATGGGCAGGCCTATGAGTACGACCGCCAGCTTGCCGACATGATTGGGCCGCGCCTGACGGGGTCGACCAACTATATGCATGCGGCGGAGTGGGCGGAGCAGCAGTTCAAGTCGCTGGGACTCAAGAATGTGCACACAGAAGAGTGGACGATTCCGGCCACGTGGGAGCCGGAGGGGCCTGCGGCGGGACGCATCGTAAGTCCGGTGGACCACCATCTTCACATCTATTCCGCGGGCTGGAGTCCGTCGACGCCGAAGGACGGGGTGAAGGGCGAGGTCGTCTATGTGAAGAGCATTGCCCCGGCCGACCTGGATGCGCAGAAGGCAAAGCTGCATGGGGCGATCGCACTGCTGGATGACGCGAGCCTTGGCGAGAAGCCCAGGATCGACGAGATCGTTGCTGGCATCGAGCGGCTACGCTCCTTCTCGCCGACGGCCATCCTGATCTCCGGTGGAGAGAACGGCACCGAGACGATGACCTCGCTCAATTTCAGCGGGGCGATCGATTCGCTGCCTGAGGCGCAGATAGGCGCGGAGGATACATCGCTGATGAAGCGACTGCTGGAGCATGGGCCGGTCACGGTCGAGTTTTCGTTTACCAACCGAATCCGCAAGGCTGTGAAGGTGCCGAACGTGATTGCGGAGATGCCGGGACGAGAGACGCCGGATGAAGTTGTGATTGTGGGTGCGCACCTGGATTCATGGCAGCCGGGGACGGGCGCGCAGGACAACGGAACCGGGGCGGCCAGCGTGATCGAAGCTGCGCGGGCGATCCAATCGCTGCGTCGCGCGCCGCGACGCACGCTGCGATTCATTCTGTTTGGAGGAGAAGAGGAGGGCTTGCTGGGCTCGACGGCATATGTGCGCCAGCACATGGCGGATCTGCCGAAGATCGATGCAGTCCTGATCACAGACAGCGGCTCACAGCCGGCGAAGGGCTGGTACATGATGGGACGCGAGGATGAGAAGGCCGCGATTGACTCGCTGAGCCCGGTGCTGGCGGGCATGGGAGCGGATGGAACGAATTCGGATACGCAGTTTCTCTTCCAGACCGACCACGCTGCCTTCGATGTGCTGGGCGTTCCGGAGCTGGTGCTGTGGAACGACACGGATAAGTACTCCAAGCTGCATCACAAGGCGTCGGACACCTTCGATTCAGTGGTGCGGGGTGATCTGACGCAAGATGCTGCTGTGACCGCGGTGACAACTTACGCGATCGCAGACAGCAGCCAGCCGTTTGCTGCGCACCTCTCCACCGAAGAGGTGCGAACCATGCTGAAAAAGAAAGACAACCTGGAAGAGTATGACTTCCTGAAGAAGATGGGGTCGCTGCCATAAACGGGCAAGCGTTCAGACATTGAACTTGAAGAAGAGGATGTCGCCATCTTTCACGACGTACTCCTTGCCTTCCGAGCGGAGCAGGCCCTTTTCCTTGACGGCCTGCTCACTGCCGAGCGCGAAGAGGTCGTCTGAGGCGTAGCAATCCGCTTTGATGAATCCCTTTTCGAAGTCGGAGTGGATGACGCCTGCGGCGCCGGGGGCCTTGGTGCCGCGGCGGATGGTCCAGGCACGCACCTCCTGCACACCCGCGGTGAAGTAGGTGATGAGGTCGAGCAGGCGATAGGCGGCGTGGATGAGGCGGTTGAGGCCGGGCTCGGCGAGTCCCATGCTCGAGAGGAACTCCTCGCGCTCCGCGGGCTCGAGCTGGGCGATCTCGGCTTCGAGCGCGCCGCAGATGCGAACCACCTGGCTGCCTTCTTCGGTAGCGCGCTGTTCTACCGCGGCGGTATAGGCGTTGCCATTGGAGAGGCCGCCTTCATCGACGTTTGCTACGTAGAGCTGTGGCTTGGATGTGAGAAGGAAGAGGTCGCGCGCGATGGGCTTCTCGTCGGGCGCGAGTTCAACGGTACGCGCAGGTTTGCCCGCGTTGAGAGCGGCGAGCAGCTTCTGCAACACGGCGAGCTCGGCTTTGACCTTGGGGTCGTTGGACTTGGCGGCCTTCTCGGCTTTCGCGTGACGCTTCTCAACGGTGTCGAGGTCGGCGAGCAGCAGCTCGGT
>DASZGZ010000395.1:0-23593 GCA_035938355.1 Acidobacteriaceae bacterium | reverse complement strand
AGCCGCTGTGCATTCGAGTCGCGGCCATTCTTCGAACTGCCTAAACCTTTTTTGTGTGCCATCTCAGGTCCTCAGAATCTCTGCCGGTTATTTTGCTGGAAGGCGGAAACTGGCATTCGCCTTTCGGTTTCACTTCCGGCGGGTTTTTACTTTTCTGGCCGGTACGTGGTGCCGTCGATTTCAATCTCGTTGATGCGCACCGACGTATACGCCTGCCGGTGCCCCTGCAGCTTCTTGTACTGCTTCTTCCGCTTGTAGTGGAAGACCAGGATCTTGTCGCCGCGGCCCTCGCCCAGCACCGTCGCCGTCACCTTTGCGCTCTGCGGCTTGTCCAGAGCACCCTCCGCGGTCGAGGCTGCCAGCACATCGCTAAACTCGATTGTCTCGTTGGCCGCTGTTCCTGCCTTCTCGATGCGCAGCACATCACCAGGCGCCACGCGATACTGCTTCCCACCAGTGCGGATCACCGCGTACATAAAACCTCCACAGCCCCACATGCGGGAGCCGGAAACTCGAAGTCAGTTGGGCGGATACATGCTTTCGCTCGTCCGGGCACTGCTCCAATCACTCGATACCGGGTGATGAGTCAGGGCCGCGTCCGGGCCTCTTCGCAGGTCTGATTTCAAGACACAAAGAGGCGCAGGCAGGATCGCCGGAACTTAACCAGTCTAGCTGGAGAGAGCAGCAGGGTCAATCTTTGGCCGCTCCGCAGGGTGCGATTCCGCGCTCTGAAAGAGAAAAACCCCCAGAAGCACGATCAGCGGCTCCAGTGGATGCCGGAAGCGGGCATGCACGGTCACGAAGTAGTAGACCGCAGGCAGTGTCAGGAAGGCGAACGTGAACAGCCACGCCCCGTAGACTTGCCGCCGAAGCGCTAGCAGAAGACCCAGCAGCCCGGCCGTGCTCAGGAAGCCAAAGTTCAGGCTGCGGAAGAACCGGGTGGCCGCATTGCCGCTCGGCGAAGGCACCCCAAACCAGAAGAAATACAGCCGTTTCAGCGTATTTCGCAGGAAGAGCCGACGATCCTCCCGGATGGTCTGCTTCGCCAGCACTCCTCGCATCTGCGCGTAGCGGTATTCGCCCATGGTCGAGTAAAGCCGCAGCTGATGGGGGTCCTGCGCGGGGTGGTTGTATTCCATAAGCAGGCCGGTCGCTCCCGGCCCATTGCCAAGGCACAGCTCTGCGCCGAAGTTGGCCCGCAGTGGCACGAAATGGTGGAAGACCCGCGTGTTGCGTACCACCCAGGGCGTCAGAATCGCCAGGAACACGAGCCCGCTCACACCGGCACCGGCCAGATTCCGTGGCAGCGCCTTGCCCGCGCCGGTAAGGATCCAGATTCCGGCAAAGGGCAGAAAGAGCGCCAGTGAGGGGTTTGCGAGCGCAATGGCGCCCCAGATAAGCCCAAAAAGCACCCAATCGAGCACGGCCAACCGCGCCGGCTGGTCAGGGGGGCGCTGACGCATCCGCAGAGCCAGCGCGAAGGCGCATGCAAATAGCAGGGTGCTCAGGCTGCTCTCCCACACCCAGCGAACGGCGTATTGCATGGCCGCTGGATAGAGCGCCCACAGCCAGACGGCCCAACGCTGGATGCTGAAGGCGCGGGCCGGCCCGGGCGCGGCGAACCCGGAGCCGGCAAAGGAGCGCCGCGCGATCGCCGCTATGGGAAAGACGGTAAGCGCGCTGAAGAGCGAGTTCAGGGTCAGCAGAATCCAGGCCGAGGCGAGCGAGTAGACGCCCGTCAGTTTGAAAACAAAGGCGATCAGGAGCGGATAGAGAGGCGTGACCCATGCCGTGGGGCCGGTATGGCCTACGAACGGATCTGCGTAACCCCGACCGGTGGCCAGTGCGCGGGCGATTCGGCCCATCTCCCATCCGTATTCGAAGTGGTCCGGGAAGGGTCGTATGCGATAGGTGTGGGCAATCGTGAGGTACACCACGCGCATCAGAAAAGCCGCCCAGAAGGCGAGCGTGGTGTTGTTGAAAGGGCTGCGCCTGGCATCCTTCCGGCAGTCGTGTGGGTTCGCTCTCGTCATCCGTCGTTTACACACCAGTATGCCGGTGACGCGAGGAAGGAGGGTGGCTGTCCGTCGCCTGAGGCCATCTGATTGTCGGAAAGCTGCTTCTCGGGATACACTAAAAGCTCGCGAAGCGGTCCCGGCTGCGCTTCTATGCCGCCTGGGTGAAACTCTGCAGGGCTTGCCCGCATGACATATCCGCCGCGCACTGGTTTCCAATCGAGTTCTGGAGTTGGTCATGGCACAGGTATGTGAGGTTTGCGGCAAAGGCCCGCAGTTCGGCAACAACATCTCCCACGCGCACAACATCAGCCGTCGCCGCTGGAACGTGAATCTGCGTCCGGTCAAGGCAAAGGTAGGCGGCGGCAACAAGCGCATCCGGGTCTGCACCAGCTGCATCAAGGCTGGGAAGGTGACCAAGGCCTAAGCTGCGCGAGCAATTGAAAAAACAAAGGCCCCGCCGCTTGGTGGGGCCTTTAAGCGTTTCGGTTGTGTCGCTTTACTTCTTTTGCGCCTCAGGGTCAAAGTTCAGGGCCGCCGAGTTGATGCAGTAGCGCAATCCGGTAGGGCGCGGGCCGTCCGGGAAGACGTGGCCTAGATGTGCCCCACAGCGAGAGCATGTCACCTCTACCCGTTCCATGCCGTGACTGGTATCGGTGTGCGTTTCGACCGCGGCCGAATCCATCGGGATAAAGAAACTAGGCCAGCCGCTGCCGGATTCGAACTTCGCATCGCTCTTGAACAGCTCCGCATCGCATGCAACGCAGCGATAGATGCCGTCCGCGTGGTTGCGATAGAGCGCACCGGAGAAGGCGGGCTCTGTCCCCTTCTCCCGCGTGATGTGGTACTGCTCCGGCGTCAGTTGCGCGCGCCACTCGGCATCTGTCTTCTCGACCCTTGCTGCTTTTGTCTCCGCCATTCCATCCTCACTTCCCAGCTCATTAGATGGATCGTGACCCGCTACAGGTGCGCGATCACCTCGATTTCGACAAGCGCATCCTTCGGCAGTCTGGCCACTTCTACGGTGGAGCGCGCCGGCGCGACGACCCCCTGGCCGGCAAAGTAGCGGCCGTAGACTTCGTTCATTGCGGCGAAGTCGCCCATGTTCTTGAGGAAGACTGTGGTCTTCACCACTTGGGCGAGACTGGCCCCCGCTGCTGCCAGCACTGCCTTCAGGTTTTCGACGACCCGCGTTGTCTGTTCTGCTATGCCGCCAGCCACCACAGCGCCGCTCGCCGGATCGAGCGCGACCTGACCGGAGGTGTACAGAAAGTTGCCGATGCGGACTGCCTGCGAATAGGGCCCAATGGCCGCCGGTGCCTCCTGGGTGCTGATTGCCGCTTTCGAATCGCTCACGCGTCTGCTCCCTCAAGATCTTTTATCCATCATAAGTCGCGGCTCAGCGAGGTCCCAGCGCGGAGAAGTTGCGGCCCGCCGCCGACCCGGTCTCATCGTCGCGCTTGGGCAGCAGAAGATCCATCACTATGCTCTTCCAGCCGCTGGCCCGCCGCTTGTAATCGGCGCGAAACGATGCAAGCTTCGATAGGCGCCGCCAACGGCGAGCCGGCAACGTGCTCCGCATGGTGAGGAACGCATGCTGCCGTGCAAAATCATCTGCAGTTGCGGTGCGCAGTGCGGGCGGGATCCTGCGCACGCATTCGAGCAGCCATTCGATCTCCTGCCTGTGCCAGTCCGCGCCCAGCCAGTGTTCCCGTGCGAGTTCGGCAAACGGCTTATGGCGCGGCCCGGGGCCGGTGCCCACCTGTTGCTGCTGATGAATGCGGTACGCAATCAAGGGCTCGTCAATGAATCCCACACGCCCCACGCAGGCCGCGATGGCGGCGAGCCAGCCATCATGCAGCCACTCGCCGGCCGCCGGGCAGATGTATTCCCGCAGGTGTGCCCGAAACATCACGGTGGCTCCGGTGACAAAGCGATAGCGCACCAGCGGCAGCATGTCGCCTTGGCGAATACGTTCCCGGATGGCGGAGTGGAAGGTGAACTGGTCCCATAACCGGCCGGGCAAGCGCTCTTTCGCGTCATCGATCAATTCTCCGTTCGAGAAGACCAGTCCCAGCCCCGGATCATCCTGAAGCGACCTGACGCACCGGGCCAGTCGAGTTGGGTGCCAGAGGTCGTCCTGGTCACAGAAAGCGATCAGGCTTCCCGCGCACAGTCGCATAGCCCGGTCGAAGTTCACGGTGGAACCGAGATTGACCGGATTCACGTGGATGCGCACCGGAAATGGAACGGTGGCGGCGAAGGACTCGAGCAGCTTCACTGTTCTGTCGGTCGATCCGTCATCGCAGACCACGAGTTCGTCGGGGCGGCGCTCCTGCGCCTCCAGGCTGGCAAGCTGCTCCTCAAGGAATTTCTCTCCGTTGTAGGTACAGAGCGCGACGGAGATTGTGTCAGTTATCGTCCCAGCGATCGTCTCTGAGGGAGGACCGCTAGACATGCTGCCCTTCCGGGTAGCGAGGCGGCATCTGTCGCAGGCGGAAGGCCTGCACGGCGCGCATCCGCCAGACGCGTTTATCTCTGCAGACCGAGAGATACGTTCGGCTGGTCTTGAGCAGCCACCAGCGGAAGTAGAGCCGGTCGGAGGCGCTCCCGAATCTAAGTACAAAGCGCGTCTGCGCGGCAAGGACGCTCCAGTGTCTGGACATGGGCACCGCGTCCAGGTCCATGTGGGAGAGGTTCTGCTGCAGCAAGGTGCGCATCACCCACAGGCGATGCCCGTTCAACTGCAATTGCTGAAAGACTGCATGGTCCAGGTAGTCCAGCCAGAAATCCTCGGGGAAGCCGCCGATCTCTTCGAGTGCACTGACGCGCATTGCCGCGCCGGAATTGTAGGCCGTAAGGGGTGTCGTCGCCATACCGGTTACATTCTCGTCCACTGCAAAGTGCTCATCAGTGAACTGCTGGCGCATCTGGAAGAGGAACGGCGCATCCGGCGAGTAGAGGCGCGTACCCGCCCACAGCTTCGGCACGATGGCGCTTATCTCGGCTCGCGACGCGACCGCCGCGGAGGTGTCGAGAAGCTCGTCCAAATACTGCGCCGAGAGTCGCGTGTCCTGATCGAGCAGCAGCAGCCAGGTACTGCCCTGCGCCCGCGCACGCTGGAGCGCCGCGTTGTATGCGCGCGCGAGACCTGCGTTTTCCGCGTCATGAATGTACTGCGTCTCAAACGGCGTAGAGACCGATGCTTCATGCGGTTTGGGAGAGTTGTCGTAGATGATCAGCGAAATCCGTTGCGCCGCGTCCGGCCTGCCCGTCGCGACATCGAGCAGGGAACAGAGCGCCACGCTCTGGCCAGGGGACTGGCCATAGAGGACCACGACAGCGGTGAGGTGCGCGGCTTGGGTCATGGGAGTCAGCGAATCGATCATCAAGCTGCGCGATGTGTGAAGCGCAGTTTCAGGATACCGCCCGCCGCACCACCTGCGTCATCTGTCTGCGGTCATTGGGTGCAAGACCGATCCACCAAAGAATGGAGGCAGTCGCCACCACCCACAGAGCCAGTAGCGGAACAGGGAGCGGTAGCATGGAGAGCCGCCGCCAGAAAGGCAGGCAGGCGAAGAGCGGAAGAAAGCTAAGCAGCGGCCTCGCCACGCCTTCGCGGATGAGACGCAACCGCTGAACCGCGATCGCAGCCTGCGTTCGAGGCATGCTGACTACGAAATGTGCGATGACGCCCGCGAATGCGCCGATCAGCGTGCCGGCGGCGACGCCGATCGCCCCATAGCGTCGCGCCAGCAGAATGCTGACAGAGAGGTTAACGATCGCCTCCAGCACCGGCGAGACGGTAGCAAATCTTTGCTTTCCCAGCCCCACCACCATGAGCGCATAAGGATACGCAAGCTGGCGCACGATGTTGGCGGCCACGAGGACCTCCAGGTAGATCAGCGCATGCGATGCATAAGTTACGCCCACCCAGATTCGTAACAGTGGAAAACCAAGAAACAACAATGGGATGCCGAGCATCGCGAGCAACGCGGTGGAAAGGCGAGTTGTGGTCACCAGCAATCCGCCCAGCTCGAGCGGTGTGCGCCTGACCTGGAGCGAAGAGATGGCCGGCAGCAGCGGGCCCATCAGGTTGCTGACCAGCAGCAGCATGAAATTTGTTGCGCTGCTCGCGATCGCGTAATAGCCCGTGTTGTTGTAGTCGAAGTGGCCCACGATCGCGGTGTCGAGCCCACTGATCAGCAAACTGCCGATAGTCCAGATGGTGAGAATGCCGCAGTACTCCAGCAGCAGAGACGAGGTTTGCCGGTCGAAGCCGAAAAGATCGAAGCCGATGCGCTTGCTGGCATAGCGCTTCCAGCCCGCAAACTGCAGCAGCGCGGTAGTGATGTTGCACACCGCCATCAGCAACGCCATCTGGACCAGCGTGCCGTGCATGAGCAAGAGCACGATCAGTCCTACCGTCGAGACGACGCGGCTGGTCGCGATCAGGACCGTAGGGAAGCCATATTCCTGCAGTCCGGTGAAGGTGGCGAGGAAGACGCCGAAGGGAAGCGCGAAGGCCACCGAAAAGCCCACCGCCATGAGCCCGTAACGTACGTCGCCGACGAGTGCACCGGGCATCTGGGTGAAGAGGCGCGGCACCTGCCATACCATGCCGAAGATGGCGAGCGCGCCGAGGAGTCCGGCTCCCACCATGACAGTGAACGCAGTACTGACAGTCTTGCGCGCCGCGATGGCGTTGCCTGCTGCGGTGTATTCCGCAACGAATTTGCCGATAGCGGTCTGCAGGCCGAGGTCGAGAAAATTGACATACGCGGCGAGCTGCAGGATCAGCACCCACGCGCTGTACTCCGCCGTGCCCAGGTGATGCACCAGAAAGTGCGGCAGCACCAGGGAAATGAGCATGCCCAGAATGACGCGAGTGAGGTTGGATGCGGACCCCTGGAGGATCCTGCGTTTATCGAGACCAAGCATGAGAGGCGAACTCGATCCACCTTATCAGAGGCGGTGTGAATTCAGCCTGAATCTACAATTTGCTGGCGCGTTCCACATCGCGCACGCCGGGAAGTGTACGCAATCCGGTGACGATTCGATCCAGGTGCGCCACGTCCTCCGCCTCGACAATAAACTCGACGATCGCCTCGCCATCCTTGCCGGCGCGCGAGTCGACGCTGCGAATGTTGGTGCCATCATCGCTAATGATGGCGGTCAGGTTCTTCAGCATGCCGGCGCGGTCATCGCAATAAACAACCACTCTGACCGGGTAGGTCTGCTGCCTCCCGCGTTCGTCGCCAGCGTTCTTTGACCACTCCACAGAGATGCGGCGGTCGGCCTCGTACAGCAGGTTCTGCACATTCGAACATCGCCGTGCGTGCACCGCAACTCCGCGGCCGCGTGTCACATAGCCGATGATCTCTTCGCCGCGAATCGGATTGCAACATCGCGCGCGATAGACCAGCAGATCGTTCTGGCCCTCCACTTCCAGGGCCTCGGTGCGTGGATTCAGGTGCAGCTTCTTGACCGTATCGGCCGTGGATCTGCCGTCGGCAGTCTCCGCGTCAGGCGCAACGGGCGCGATCAGGGCCGGCTCCAGTTTGTGCAGCACCTGCCGCGATGAATACTTGCCAAAACCGATGCCGGCCAGGAGATCCTTCTCGCCCCCCACGCCGTAGTCGTTAGCCACCCTGGTGTAATCGGCTTCGTTAAATCTTGCCAGCGAGACCTTGTACTTGCGTGCCTCGCGATCCAGCAGTTTGCTGCCGATGTCGATTGCGCGTTCGCGCTGGTGCTCGTTCAGCCAGTGCTTGATCTTGTTGCGCGCGCGCGAGCTCTTGACGAAGGTGAGCCAGTCGCGGCTCGGTGTGTGGCCGTTCTGCGTGACGATTTCGACGATGTCGCCATTGCGCAAACGTGTGCGCAGCGGGACCATGCGTCCATTCACCCGCGCACCAGTACAGGTCTGCCCTACCTCGGTGTGGACCGAATAGGCGAAGTCGACCGGGCTCGCGTCCTTTGGCAGCACTACCACCTTGCCCTTGGGCGTAAAGGTGTAGACCTCTTCCGGATACAGATCGATCTTGAGCGTGGAGAGGAACTCGTTGGGGTCGGACATCTCCCGCTGCCACTCCACCAGCGAGCGCACCCAGGCCAGACGCTGCTCATCCTTGCTGCTGATCGGGCCGCCGTTCGCCTTGTACTTCCAGTGCGCGGCAATGCCTTCCTCCGCAATACGGTGCATCTCCTCCGTGCGGATTTGCACCTCGAACTGATGTCCGCCGCCGCCCATCACGGTTGTGTGCAGGGACTGATACAGATTCGGCCGCGGCATGGCGATGAAGTCTTTGATGCGCCCCGGTACCGGCCGCCAGATGGAGTGGATCAATCCGAAGATCGCGTAGCAGTCCTGCACGCTCTTGGTGATGACTCGGACTGCCAGCAGATCGTAGACCTGGTCAACGCTCGAGCGCTGCTTCTGCAGCTTCTGGTAGATGCTGTAAAGGCGCTTGATGCGCCACTCCACCCGCGCGTCGATCTTGTGCTCCTTCAGCTTCTCTTGCAGCGTCCGCTCGACCTCTTCAAGGAAGTCCTCGCCCTCCTTGCGGCGCTCGTCGATGGCCGTCTGTACCTTCTCAAAGCTGACTGTGTCGACGTAGCGGAAAGAGAGGTCCTCAAGCTCACCGCGCACCTTGCCCATGCCCAGGCGGTGCGCCAGCGGAGCGTAGATGTCCAGCGTCTCCCGCGCAATCGCCTGCTGGCGCTCCACCCGCAGGTGCTGCAGCGTACGCATGTTGTGCAACCGGTCAGCGAGCTTGATGAGCACCACGCGCACATCGCTCACCATGGCGAGCAGCATTTTGCGCACATTCTCGGCCTGGCGGTCTTCGCTGTTTGCGAACTGTATCTTGTCAATCTTGGTGACGCCCTCGACGATGTGCGCCACCTGCTCGCCAAAGAGCCTCGTAATGTCGTCCGCCGTCACCGACGTATCCTCGACGGCATCGTGCAGGAGCCCGGCCGCGATGGCGGTCGAGTCCAGCTTCATCTCCGCCAGCACATGCGCAACCTCAAGCGGATGCAGCACATAGGGCTCGCCCGAGGCGCGTACCTGGCCCTGGTGATGTTCGAGCGAAAACTCCCAGGCGCGGCGGATGATATCCACGTCATCGCCGGGGCGGTGGGCGCGTACGGTGTCCAGCAGAGCGCGGAAGCGCGCGTCAATCAACGCGCGAGGATCAGGTTCCGTCATTCGGGGTGCGTTAGACTTCGGCGGCGTTGTACGCGCGGTCGCCATGCCTGATTATAGGCTGGTGGCTTTTCATTTTCAGGAAAGCCTGTGATTGAGAGCGTTCCCATAGTCATGACCAGGATTCAACAGGCTTCCTCCCGGCGCCCAAAGACCGTCGTTCCGCCCCACGCCCCGAGCACTACGGTGCGGGCCGCTGTCGTGAACAGAAGGGCCGCCGACCGCCTGCGCGCTGGGCATCCCTGGGTCTATACCTCGGATGTGGTGGAAGTCACGGGAGATAAGTTACCGGGCGTAGATCTGATCCCGGCCCCCGGCCTCATCCCGGTATCTGACCAACGTGGAATTCCGCTGGGCACTGCGCTCTACAGCCCCGCGTCGCAGATCGCGCTGCGGCTGGTCAGCAGGGAGGTGTTGGCAACCGACGAGGATTGGCTGGCGTTGGTTGAAGCACGCCTGCGGCGAGCCCTCGCGCTCCGCGCCGGCATGGGGACGGAGGCCTGCCGTCTTGTCTTCAGCGAAGCGGACGAGCTGCCCGGCCTCATTGTCGATCGCTACGGCACGCTTCTGCTGGTGCAGGTGCTGGCCCGCGGCCTGGACCGGCCGGAGGTCCGCGCGCTCGTGACCCGCGTCCTCGTTGAGGAGCTCGCGCCCGAGACCATCGTCGAGCGTGGAGATGCGCGCATCGCCGCTCTCGAAGGGCTCGAGACGCCCGCGCTCGCGACTCTGTACGCGAAGGACGCGACGCGCCCGCAACTGCAGACTACCTTCCTCCTGAATGGACTGCGCTTCGCCTACGACGCGGCTTCCGGGCAGAAGACCGGCGCCTTCCTGGATCAGCGGCTCAACTACGCTGCGGCAGCGGAGCATGCGCGCGGCGAGGCGCTGGATATCTGCACGTACCAGGGCGGCTTTGCCCTTCACATGGCGCAGCGTTGCTCGCTCGTCACCGGCGTCGATGCTTCGCGCAGCGCGCTCGAGGTCGCCGAACGCAACCTCGAGGCCAATCGGACTCAGCTCGCCGCGGAAGTCGACTGGGTGGAAGCGGACGCCTTCGAGCTGCTGCGTGCCTGGAGCGATGCCGGCACCGCATACGACACCATCGTGCTGGACCCGCCGGCCTTTGCGAAGAGCCGACGTGCGATCGAAGGCGCTCTGCGGGGCTACAAGGAGCTGAATCTGCGCGCGCTCAAGATGCTGCGCCCTGGCGGAGTGCTGGTCACTTGTTCCTGCTCGCACCACATCTCCGCAGCGGACTTTACCGCGACCGTGGCCGCAGCCGCGGGGGATGCGGGTCGCCGCCTGCGCCTGATCGAGCGGCGCGGAGCCGCGCCGGATCATCCTGTCATTCTGACGATTCCCGAGACCGAATACTTGAAGTGCCTTATCTGCGTGGCCGACTGACGATGCGGCGACCCCAGCGATCCACGCACATCCATTCTTGATGATGCCGTTCTCGTTCTTCCATCACGGGAGCTGGCTTGCCACCGCATCGTTTCTGGCCGGTGTATTGAATGCCGTGGCCGGCGGTGGCTCATTCCTTTCCTTTCCGGCGCTCCTCGGAGTCGGGGTGCTTCCGATTGCCGCGAATGCGACGAACACAGTAGCTTTGTGGCCCGGTCAGCTCACTTCGATCGCCGCCTATCGGGAGGATCTGGGGGTCAATCTACGGTTGCTCGTGCCGGTTTCGCTCTCGGCTTTACTGGGTGGCCTCGCGGGCGCCATCGTGCTGTTGAGGACCGGGCAGGGAACCTTCCTGCGACTGGTCCCTTGGCTGCTGTTGATTGCATCGCTGCTGTTCGCAGCCAGTTCGCCGATAGCGAAGTGGATCGGGCGCCGGCGGGCGGATTCTATCGACGAGACGCGGCCTCGCTACGTGCCGCTGTGCGCGGCGCTGGTAGTGGTCTGCTTTTACATCGGCTACTTCGGGGCAGGCGCGGGCTTTCTTATAATGGCGGCGCTCGCTATCTTCGGTATCCAAAGCATCCGCGAGGTGAATGCGCTCAAGGTGGTTGCGACCACCATCGCCAATGGCATCGCGGTCGTCACCTTCATTGTTGAGCGGCAGATCGTCTGGCATCTCTGCCTGCTCATGATGCTCACAGCGGCAGTGGGCGGATACCTTGGCGGCCGCTATTCACGCCAGCTCAGTGCAAGGCTTATGCGTGCGTTTGTGGTGGTCATCGGCCTGGGCATGGCCGCGTACTTCTTCCTGAGAACCCCATAGCTCTGAGTGCGAGCGCGTATCCTGAAGAGACAGTCATGAGTCACGAGGGCATACGTATTGTCGATGAGCGGGAGGCGCGTCGGGCCGACCGGGCTCCGTTGCCGCGCGAGGCCGTCGATCCGGCGAAAGTCCGCGTGCACAAGAGCGAAGGCACGGGCATGGAGATCGAGTGGAAGGATGGCCACCGGAGTGCATGGACCTTCCGCTGGCTGCGTGATGCCTGCCCCTGCGCTACCTGCCACGAAGCGCGGGAGGCAGCGGGCCTTGCTCCTGGTGAGCGCAAGGTATCGTCAGCGCAGCTTCTGCCCATGTACGAAGCGCCGCCGCGGCCCAACAGCATCGAGCCCGCAGGTCGCTACGCCGTGGTCTTTCATTGGAATGACGGCCACTCCAGCGGTATCTATTCGTGGGACTTCCTGCGCCGTCACTGCCAGTGCGAGGAATGCAGTCAGCAGCGCTTACGGGGCAGGCTTTAGAGACGGCGCCTTCATCCTCTTCTTCAGGAAGTGGTGCTCGATATCCGGCCAGAACTCGAGCAGCTCTGCTCCGAAAGTTCCCTCAGCCGTAACGGTGAGGGCAGAGACGGTGGTTTTCTCGAATCCACCTTCCTCCGACGGGTAATAGAGATTGGCGATGCCGCCACCGATGAAGTTGCCGGCGACATTGGCGTAGTTCGGTCCCCATTTGCCGTTATCGCGGCGGCACCAGATCGTGGTGGTGGCAGCCCAGAGGAAGCGGCGAGGGAATGAACCGGTACCCATCCGGTAAAAGCGTGGATCCTCCTTCCACAGAACGGGAAGCACAGCGTTTCCCCAGAAGTTGCCGTCAAACGTGTCAGCGTAGGTGGTGCCGTAGCGCTGAAAGTATCCGCTAATGCCCTGCGGAAAGCCCCATCGCTCAAGGTGGGTTGTGCCATCCGGATTCTGCACCGTTTTTGTGCCGGCATTCGAATTTTCTGCCTGGCCTATGCCGGCAATGATTGCATCCAGTCCGAAGATGAACGGATCGGTGGAACTCTTCCAGAACAACTGAAATTTCTCTTTCGGCCGCAGCGGCGGGATGCTATTGGCACTATTCACAACATTGAACATGGGCATCACACCGAGGATCCGTTTTTGATTCTGTTCCTTTTTCCGCGCCTCGTCGGCTTGCTGCTTCTTCTTCGCCGCGTCTTGCGCATCTGCCTGTGATGCAGATGTGCTGACCGGCGGAGGAGTGGCCGGTGCTGTCGTCGGCGTGTTCTGCTGGGGAGCTGGCGCGTCAGGAAGGCTGCTGCTGGCGATGTCGGTCTGCACCTGCGCCAAGCCTGCGGGGACGACGACAGCCAGTGCGACCGCTAGGAGAAGCCAGTAGAGCTTTAGAGGGGCTATGTACTGCATGCGTCTTGTCAGGATAAATGACCACCCTCCTGGGAACCCTAAAAAAGCGTTCGGCGAAGAGATTCGCATGCGCTGCTATAGACGGTAATCAGGCAACGCAAAGGCGGCACCACACGTGGAGTTGAATGCTTCTTCAGATGGGAATCAGGGCGTCGTTGGATGTTTCTTGAACAGACGACGGGAGATGTCTGGCCAGAATTCGATGAACTCCGCGCCAATGGTTCCTTCCGCGGTTACGGTGAGAGCGCCAGTCAGGGTCTGTTCGACACCGCGGTCTTCGGCTGGATAGTAGGCGTTCGAGATGGCGCCGGAGACGAAGTTGCCCAGCACGTTTGCATAATTTGGTCCCCAGGTGCCATTGTCGCGCCGGCACCAGACCGTGGTGCTCGCGGCATACAGAAAGCGGTGTTTGAAGGTGCCTGTACCCATCCGAAAGTAGCGCGGGTCTTCCTTGAAGAGCAGTGGCAGAATCGCATTGCCCCATAGATTGCCGTCTGCCGTGTCCGCATAGGCGGCGCCGAAGCGCTTAAAGTATCCCTGTGCTCCCTGGCCGAAGCCGGGATTGCTGTCCTGGGCCTGCCCCAGGCCGGCAACGAATCCATCTGCGACAAAGACAAAGGGATCGATCGAGCTCTTGTACATCAGGTGAAATTTCTGTTTTGGCGTCAGCGGCGGCACGTTGTCAGCGCTATCCACCGTATTGAAGTTGGGCACCACACCGAGGATGCGCTGCTTTTCCTCGCGCCTGAGCACCTCGTCCGATGTTTGCGCGGCCGGCTTGGTAGTGTTGGGGAGCTTTTGGGAAGACTGGTCGGCCGGAGCCTGCTGGGTGGTTTGCGATGCACTCGAGCTGGATGTCTGTTGTGCCGCCGGCGCCTCCGGAAAATCTGCTTCGGTAACGTTTGTCTGCGCCAAAGCGGCCGATGTGTAGAGAGCAACGGTAAAGGTCGCGATTGCCAAGGAACGCCCGAGTCGGCATAACACGAGTGAAGGGAACATGCGTGTTGTCGGCATACGTATGAGCGGTTGACACCTAACGCTTCAGGATTTCGAGCTGGCAAAAAGGAGGCTTGGGTGGAAAGACGTACAGGAGGGCCGCAAGGTTTCGGTGGCAAAGCGATTCCGAGCTAGCGCTTTCGCGTTATTTCGATTCTCCTGCAAGCGTCTTCCGCGTCTCGCGCGATCAAGGGAAGATTGCGGTGCGTGGTTCGCAGGAACCCTGCGGTCACCGCCGCATCCAGGATGCCGAAAAATAAGTCCCAATAGCCGGCTATGTTGATCAGCACGATCGGCTTGTCGTGAATGCCGAGCGCGGCCCACGTCAGGATCTCGCATAGCTCGTCGAGCGTGCCGAGACCACCCGGCAGCACGAGAAACGCATCCGAGCGGCGCTCCATCTCCGCTTTACGCTCGTGCATGCTGTTCACTTCAACCAGCTGCGTCAAGCCACGATGTGCGATCTCCTGTGTGAACAGTGCGCGCGGGATCACGCCCGTGATCATGCCGCCAGCGGCGAGCGCCGCGTTCGCCATCGCGCCCATCAGGCCGACGTCAGCTCCGCCGTAGACCAGATGCCAGCCACGTTCTGCGATCGCCAGGCCCAGCGCTCTGGCTGCTTCCAGAAAGATCGGGTCGGTTCCAGAGGAGGAGGCGCAGAAGACGCAGACACTCCGTTGTGCGCTGTTTTCTTCCTTCTGTATCGGATTCATGGGGGATCGGTGGCCGTGTCGCTCAAGTTTTTCCAGAGTAAACCCGACCGTCCAGGCGCACCCGGTGCACATCGCCGGCGGCGATACACTAGAGACAGAAGTTCCCACCGAGACACTCGCCTGTGAATCCCCTGCTCGAAAAGATGAACCCGCAACAGCGCGCCGCCGTGGAAGCCACGGACGGTCCGGTCCTGATCCTGGCCGGCGCTGGCTCTGGGAAGACCCGTGTCATCACCCACCGCATTGCGTATCTCATTGAAGCGAAAGGTGTGGCGCCCGACTCCATCCTTGCCGTCACCTTTACCAACAAGGCCTCGGCCGAAATGGGCGAGCGCGTCGATAAGCTGCTCGCCGGCTCAACCCTGGCCAAGCCGCTGCTTTCCACCTTTCACTCCTTCTGTGTGCGCGTGCTGCGCCGCGACATCGAGGCGCTGCGCATCGGCGACAAGGGGCTCACCCGCAGCTTCGCTATCTACGACGAAAGCGATCAGCAGGCCATCGTGAAGCAGGCGATGCGGCGCATGTCGCTCGACGACAAGACACTGACGCCGCGCACGGTGCTCTCGAAGATCAGCTGGGCAAAGAACCACATGATCGATCCTCAGGAGTACTACCTCGGATCGAGCGACCCCATCAGCGAGCGCGTCGCGCAACTGTACGAGGTCTATCGCAAGGAGTTGCTCAAGAACAACGCACTCGACTTCGACGACCTACTGCTCGAGACGGTGCGTCTGCTGAAAGCCAGTGGCGAAACGCGCGAGCGTTACAACCACCGCTTCCGCTACATCATGATTGACGAGTACCAGGACACCAACCGTCCGCAGTACGAGCTGATGAAGCTTCTCGCCGGCGATCATCACAATATTTGCGTTGTTGGAGACGAGGACCAGAGCATCTACAGCTGGCGCGGTGCGGATATTCGCAACATCCTCGAGTTCGAGAAAGACTTTCCCGAAGCGAAGACCATTCGCCTGGAGCAGAACTACCGCTCCACGCAGGTCATCCTGGAAGCAGCATCCGCGGTCGTCGCGCGCAACGCTCAGCGCAAGGGCAAGAATCTGTGGACGGAGCGGCAGGGCGGCTCGCACATCGGCTACTACGAGGCGCCCGACGGCGAAAACGAGGCGCTCTTCATCGCCGACTACATCCAGAAGTATCTGCGCAAAGCCGGCGAAACCAATGACCCCGCGCGCGTCGCTGTGCTGTATCGCACCAACTCACAGTCGCGACTGGTGGAAGAGGCACTGCGTCGTTATTCGATCCAGTACACGATGGTCGGCGGCTTCTCCTTCTATGAGCGCGCGGAGATCAAGGACCTGCTGAGCTATCTCAAGCTGGTGCAGAACCCGCACGACTCGATTGCACTGCAGCGCGTCATCAACACGCCGGTGCGCGGCATCGGCCGCTCCACTCTCGACACGCTGGAGCGGCTCGCGCTCGAAACTGGCACCAGCACCTGGGACGCAATCGGCCATGCGATTCGCCAGCGCTTGCTGCCGCAGCGCGCTCTCAACGCCCTCGAGGCGTTCCAACGCATGATCAACGATGCGCACGCGCTCCTGGAGCCGGGCTTTGCGGAGAAACTCGCGTCGGATGTCGCCGGCGCTCCCGTCGAGCTATTACCGGAGGGCGGTTATGCGCAGTCACCCGATGCCGAAGATGAAGGCGCCGAACAGGATGGTTCGTTCGATGACGGCACCGGCTTTGCCTTCGGCGCGCAGGGCATGCTCTATCTGTCGCATGCAGAGGAGGACGAAGAGTCGTTCACTCCTGAGACGTTCGAGGACGCGCCGATGAACACGCCTCCCGCGGACGTCAGCTTCAATCCTTTCGACGATGTGGCACCCATGCAATCGCGGCCGCCCCTTGAGGATGCTGTAGAAGTATCCGAAGACGAGCGTCCGCCGTTCCGTACCGCGGGCGGCAAAGCCACACTGCCGGAAGTGATCCGCTTTATCAACGACCGCAGCGGCTATATTCGGGCGCTTGAAGACGAGGGTACCCCCGAAGCCTTCTCGCGTATTGAGAACCTGAAGGAGCTTGCGAACGCAGCGCAGGATGCCGAGGAGCGCGGCGAGACGCTCGCGGAGTTTCTCGATCACGCGGCGCTGGTCAGCGACACCGACCACTACAAGCCGGATAGTCGCGTCACCCTGATGACCCTGCACTCAGCCAAGGGGCTCGAGTTTCCGCTGGTGCTGCTCTGCGGCATGGAGGAAGGGCTCTTTCCGCACTCGCGCACGCTCACCGATCCCGCCGGTCTCGAAGAGGAGCGGCGCCTCTGCTACGTCGGGATGACGCGCGCCATGGACACTCTGATACTGAGCCGTGCGCGCTACCGTCGCCGCTATGGGAACGACATGCCGGATGCCGCGTTGCCCTCGCGCTTTCTGGAAGAGGTGCCGCCGCAATTGCTCGAAGACCTGAGCGGCGGCCGCCAGCGCGCGACCACCTGGGGCGGCTACGCGGCCAGCTACAGCACTGGTTCGTCCAGCCGCAGCGGCGGACGCTTCCATGAAGACGGAGAACGTCACTACAGCTACGAGGACGAGGACCAGAGCACGCCCGTATCCAGCGCATATCGTAATGAGCGTAGTTACGAGAAGACGGGATACGGATCTGCAGCGGGCAAACCGGGACGCGATGCCGGATCGATCGACAACATAGCCAGCTTCTTTGCCGGCCGCGGCGGTGCTACTGCGAAGCGCCCGAAACTGCCCGTGCCGGAGACCACCGGAGCCATCGGTTTCAAGAGCGGACAGCGCGTCCGCCACCCGAAATACGGCGACGGCGTAGTCTTCCGCCGGGAGGGCGACGGCGACGACGCGAAGATTACAGTACAATTCACGAAGTTCGGCGTGAAAAAGCTGGTCGAGAAGTTTGCCCAGCTTGAGCGGGTCTAGCATCACTAATCTACCGGACGACACTTCAGGAATCGAGAAATCATGGCAAATACGACGAAGATCGAAGATACACAGGAGCGCAAAAAGTTGAAGCGCGCCGCACGCAAGAAGGCGGCTCCCAAGGCGAAGCGCACTGAGCCTCGCGGCTCCAAAAAGAAGAAGATCAAAAAACTGACACGCGGCCAGAGCAAGCGGTAAGGTTCGAAACACGGTCTGCTGAGGACGCCCCACCCAGGTGGGGCCGTTCTTTTGTACGGCGCCTGCTCTCTCGAAACCGTCGGCAGCCAAAGGAATGGCCCAACTGGGCGCCAAAGGCGCGGCTGCCGGGAGGGTCAGTTGTTTTGTGTCCCACAGCCACGTGGAGATAGCTTAAGCACGAGGAGATAGCTTAAGGTAGTGTCACCCGGCCGCGCACTTCGCTCGGCCGGGACCCTTTCCCGGAGCCATCGCGTCTGTCGCAACTCTTTGCTCGCAAGTCGATCGATAAGCTCATCAGCGACTCAGAGTGCGCAGAAAACGCGCTGAAGAAATCCCTCGGTCCGGTATCGCTCACGGCTCTCGGCATCGGCGCTGTCATCGGGTCGGGCATCTTTACGGTGATCGGCACCGCCATCGCCGGGCAGCGCTTCAGCGTTGCTTCGATCGAAAACACGCCTCTGATCGACTACCTCGTCCGACACACAGCCATGCAGGGCCGTCCGGGCGCCGGGCCGGCCCTGGCGCTGTCGCTGGTACTGGTCGCCATTGTGTGTGCCTTCACTGGCCTTTGTTATGCGGAACTGGCCTCGATGATTCCGATCGCCGGCTCGGCCTACACCTACACCTATGCGACCTTGGGTGAGCTCGTCGCGTGGATCATCGGCTGGGACCTGATCCTCGAGTACGCCTTCTCCAATATGTCGGTGAGCGTGGGCTTCGCCGCCCACATCGTGGATTTGATGGACTGGTTCAACATCCATCCGCCTTTGCAGTGGATCTCGCCTGCCTATCTGCCGACTGGTCTGCAGGACCTCGCCGGCAACGATCTGTACAGGCCGGGCTGGCACTTCGGATTCAATGTCCCCGCGTTCCTCATCGTCATGTTGCTCACCGTCATTCTGGTGCGTGGCGTGCGCGAGTCCGCCGAGACGAACAACATCATGGTCCTCATCAAGATTGCGGCCATCCTCGTCTTCGTCTTCGCCGGCGCTTCGTTCATCCAACCGCGGTACTATCATCCGTTTTCGCCGAACGGCTGGTCCGGCGTACTCACCGGCGGCTCCATCATCTTCTTCACCTACATCGGCTTCGATTCGGTTTCAACGGCGGCAGAGGAATGCAGGCAGCCGCAGCGTAATGTTCCGATCGGGATCATCGGCACGCTGATCGTCTGCACCGTCCTCTACATCGGCGTCGCCGTGGTGCTCACGGGGCTGGTGCCGTGGCAGAGCATGATGGGCGATGCGGCGCCGGTTGTGAATGCTCTCAAGAAGCTCTCCATCAGCACCGGGGCACATCGGCTGCACTGGGTGCGGCTTTTCGTGCTCCTGGGCGCGCTGATGGGCATGATCTCTTCGATCCTGGTGTTTCAGCTAGGTCAGGCACGCGTATGGTTCGCCATGTCTCGCGACCGCCTGCTGCCGTCCGCGTTCAGCCGTATTCATCCGCGCTTCCGTACGCCGGCTCTCGCCACCTGGGTAGCCGGATTTGTTGTCGGCATTCCAGCAGGTCTGCTCGATATCGGTACGGTCTCGAACCTCTCCAACATCGGCACGCTCTTCGCCTTCGTACTGGTCTCGATCGGCGTTCTCATCCTGCGTTATCGCGAACCGGAGCGGCATCGTGCCTTCCGCGCTCCCTTCGGACCCGTCATCCCGGTGCTCAGCATTCTCTTTTGCGTGGTGCTGATGACGGGACTCGAAGTGATGACGTGGCTGCGCTTCTTCGGCTGGCTCGTCATCGGCCTGGTTATCTACGCTCTCTACTCCCGCAAGCGCAGCGAATTCTTCGCAGGCTAGACGCAACTGCAGGACGCCTGCCGATAGCGATTTTTCTCCCGCCGAGTTGTCAATCTTGTCATTGATTTGTCACTTTTTAGCAGCGCGCACGCTCCCGGTCTTTTCGTGGGCGCCGTCAAACGTGCATACTGAGAATTCCCCTCGTCGCAGACTGGACATGTGTGTCCAGCAAGGTCTGTCCTCGTCGGAATTGGAGGCCATCCATGCGCATGTGGCGATGTTTGCCAGTATTTCTGTCCCTATGTATGTTAACGATCACTTATCCGCTTTCCGCGCAGACCGTCACGGGAAGCGTCGGCGGCACAGTCACCGATCCCACAGGCGCAGTCGTGCCCAATGCGCAGGTCACTGCGCATAACGTCGCCACCGGCGTTGACACGCAGGCAACGACCAACAGTGCAGGTATCTATAGCATCCGTTTCCTGCCCATCGGCCAGTACGAGGTCACCGTCACCGCCCAGGGCTTCACCACGGCCAAGCTGCCCGCCTTCGCGCTTGAGGTGAATCAAACCGTCAAATTCGACGCTCATTTGCAACCTGGCGGCACCACGACCACGGTGGATGTGAAAGGCGACGTCGCGCCAATCCTCAACGCCAACGATCCGACATTGGGCATCACGTTCAGCGCCAACACGGTGAAGAACATACCGCTGAATGGGTTGGATTTCTCTGCGCTCACGCTCTACACGCCCGGCACTGTGACCACCTATGGCACCCAGGGCCCCACGAGCATTGAGCGCAGCACATTCAACAGCGATATCCCGAACATCAATGGCAATCGCGCGCAGGCGAACAACTACACGCTCGATGGCATTGATCTGAACGAAACTCAGAACAATCTCATCGCCTACAGCCCCGCGCCTGAATCGCTTGAAGAGATCAGGATCCTCTCGGCCAATTCGCCTGCGGACTATGGCAACGTGAACGGCGGCGGCGTGGTAAGCGTGTTGAAGAGCGGCACCAACTCGTTCCACGGGTCGGTTTACGGCTATACGCAGAACGCCAACTACAACGCCAACTCCTGGTCGAACAACCATGCCAACCCGATCGTTGCGATCAACCCATTTTCGCAATCGCAGTTCGGCGGGACATTTGGCGGGCCTATCCGGCGTGACAAGCTCTTCTTCTTTGTCGACTATCTGGGTGCGCGCTTTCACCAAGGCGGCCTGGAACAGGACAGCGTCTTCACCCAGGCCATGCGTAGTGGTGATTTTTCCGTACTGCTCAGCGGGGCAAACGGAAATACGCCGATCCAGCTCTACGATACGCAGAACAACTTCGCGCCGTATGTAAATAACAAGGTTCCGGTCAGCAATCCCATCGCTCTCTATCTCTTTTCACATCCCAACGTTTATCCGCTGCCGAACGCAGCCCCCACAGACGGCATCGCCGCCAAGGACCTGCAGGGACCGAGCCGCAGCTTCAAGGCCAACAATCAGGGCGACATCAAAATCGAATACGACCCGCGGCCGGCAGACAAGATCACGGGCTTCTACTCCATGGGCACCGGCTTTGACGGGAAGACGACATTCCTGGCGATTTCCTTCCCGGTGGCGAACAACTTCCCAACCAAGCTCGGCGGCGCAAACTGGGTCCACGTCTTCTCGCCGGCAATCGTGAACTCCGCGCGCATTGGCTTCACTCGCGTCCAATGGGTTCAAGGCGTGCCCAGCGATCCCAGCGGCATCTTCGGTCTCAATGGCAACACGATCGTCGGCATTGGCGGCCCTCCGCAAACCTATCCTGGCTACGCCGCACAAAATATCAGCGGCAATATCTCAGCTGGTGGCAATGCAGCGTTTATCGGAAGCATCGTCGACAACACCTTCAGCTACATCGACAACCTGACCTGGCAGCATGGGCAGCATTTGCTCAGCATTGGCGTGCAGGCGATTCGCTACCAGAACGCCTATACCACGGACAACAACGCCGGCTTCCTGGGACAGCTCAGCTATACCGGCGACTACACGAGCAACCCTCTGCTGAGCAATGCCGCCGGCTACGGGGGCGCGGACTTTTTGCTCAACCGAGTGCGCGAAGCACAGGTGACCTCGAAGGGCATCTTCGTCGGCCAGCGGCAGTGGCGTGCTGCAGGATTCATTCAGGACGACTGGAAGATCATGCCTAACCTGACGCTGAATCTCGGCGTCCGTTATGAATATGACCAGCCCTGGTACGAACAGAACAACAAAACCGGAAACATCGATCTGACGACAGGCCAGGTGGAGTATGCGGAGCGAATCCCGGCCGGAGCTCCGCCCAACTCGAAGGTCTGCGACAATCGCGCCTGCTACCAGCCCAACTACACGCAGATCATGCCACGCCTCGGATTCGCCTACCAGGCGACGCCCCGGTTTGTTCTGCGCGGCGGATACGGCACAACGAGCTTCTTTGAAGGGAATGCCGCGAACCAGCGCCTCACCTCCATCACACCGTTCGTGCAATCGGTCGATATCAAGGTGCTTGCTCCGGCAGCCCCCTCGAACGGCCAGCCGGCCACCGGCGGCAACCCCCGCACTGTGCAGCAGGGCTTCAACGTCAGCGATCCCAATGACGTGAACTTCAACGGATCGACTTACAACATCTATCCTCAGAACATTCAGCCGGCCTATGTTCAGGAATGGAACCTGACCGCGGAATACGCTCTCACCAGCAGCATGTCTCTGCAGGCAGGCTATCTGGGTGAGCAGGGCCAGCACATCGAAGACTATGGCAACGTCAATCAGTATTTGGTGAATGGCGATCCGACAACCGCGCCCTTCTACAACAACGCAGATCTCGGTATTGGCTCCAACAAGCTGCTCATCACCGAATCGCGAGCCACGATGAATTACAACGCACTGCAGATGACGTTGCGCGAGCGTGTCAGCCATGGTCTGGAGTTCACCGCAAACTACACCTACGGCAAGGCGTTGACCAACAGCTTCGGCAACTACGGTGTGAATGTGTCCGGTTACAGCGGCGCCTTCCAGGACTACCGTAACAGCCACGCAGACTACGGGCCGGCCGGTTACGACGTGAAGCACAACTTCTCCGCCACCGGTGTCTACGATCTGCCGTTTGGCCGCGGCCGGCAGTTCGGTTCGAATATCAATCGCTTCACCGATGAAGCCGTTGGTGGATGGAGGTTCTCTACCGCCATCGTCTCGTATTCCGGCTTTCCGGAGACCATCACCTCGCCGGACAACACCAACTCAAACACCTACGGCCAGCCGCGTGCGAACGTGTATCGACCGCTGAAGATCGTGCACCGCAGCATCAACAACTGGTTCGGCACGGATCCATCCGCCACGCCTTGCACGCAGCCGGGCGCCACCATCAACTCTCTCGGTGTCCCCTGTGCCTTCGGCGTCCCTGCCAGCAACACTTTCGGCAACTCCTCCAACGGCAGCGTGCGCGGTCCGGGATACCTGAACGTCGACATGTCGGCATTCAAGGACTTCCACACCTTCCGGGAGCAGACCTTCGGCTTCCGGTTCGATGCCTTCAACGCGCTGAACATCGCCAGCTACGGCAATCCAGACACTGGCGTGGCTGACACAACCTTCGGTCAGATCGCGAGCCAGGGCTCTCCCGTGCGATCGCAGGAGCGACACTTGCAGTTCTCTGCACGCTACAACTTCTAACCTGAAGGCGAAGTACACCAAGAACGGGCTGGGGCGATTCAAATCGCTCCGGCCCTTTTCTGCGCCGCCCATCGATAAGCGGAGGAATTGGAAATCCGCTCTAGACTTGAGAGGTGAGCGAATCCACCAGCGAGCTTCTGCGCAGGCTGCCCAAGGCCGAGTTGCATCTCCATCTCGAAGGTACGGTCACGCCCGAGACACTGGTCGAGTTAAGCGAGCGCCATCCCGCCGGGCAGCTCACGCTCGATCAGGCGCGCGCTCTCTATCGTTATGTCGACTTCACCGGCTTTCTAATGGCCTTCAAGGCCATCACGGAGCGGTTGGTGGCTCCGGACGATTACGAACTGATCACCTGGCGCATGGCCCATGCGCTGGCAGCGCAAGGGGTGGTGCATGCCGAGGTCTATGTCTCGGTCGGCGTTGTCTACTACTGGCGACGCGTCGAATTCGAACCGCTCTTCGCCGGCATGGAACGGGCACGCCTGCGCGCCGAGCGAGAGCTCGGCATCACCATTCTCTGGATTTTC
>DASZGZ010000394.1:0-3150 GCA_035938355.1 Acidobacteriaceae bacterium | reverse complement strand
GCTCTCGATACTGGGCGCCCGAGTTGCCGCTAAATGGCGGCTTCAGGGTAAGCGCGCAATTAACAGCACATAGCATGTTGCGACGAGATGGAACAGAGATGGTGTCCACCATCAACGAAGTGGACACTACGGATGAGCGATCCCTCAAACCCTTTGAGACTTGAAGTGGTCGGCGTGTTACGGAACGGCCGGCGCCGTTATGATCCGGCCAGCAAACGACGGCTGGTTGAGGCCTGCCTGCAGCCTGGCGTATCGCTGGCTGGCGTGGCGATGCGGCACGGCGTGAACGCGAACCTGCTGCGCAAATGGGTCGCTGGGCAGCAGCAGCGGCAAAGGAATGGCGTGGCGGTGGGCGCGATCGAACGTGCGACGGAAGTGTTCGTGCCGGTTGTCGAGCTGTGCGGTGTGGCTGGTCCGCCGGAACCGCCAGCTCCGCCTTCGGTCCAGCACCATGTGCAACCGGCCAAGGCCGCGCGCCACACGGATCCGCCTGCGCCAAGGTTGACGGTGGAGATGCCCAACGGCGTCACGCTGCGGCTTGAGTGCAGCGGGCGGGACGTGGAGCTGGTGTCGGCGATGATCGTAACTCTGGGACGCTGCGATGTTCCGGCTGGCCGCTGATGTACAAGTTTACCTGCATCGCGAGGCGATCGACTTCCGGATTGGCATCAACGGCCTTGCGATCCTGGTCGAACAGACGATGCATCTGGACCCGTTCGGCCGCGCAGTGTTCGCCTTCTGCAACCGGCGCCGCGACCGGATCCGGCTTTTGTTTTACGACCGCTCCGGGTTCTGGCTGATGATGAAGCGGCTCGAGGCTGATCGCTTTGCGTGGCCGCGTGGACAGCAGCAGGCGGTGGTGAGGCTATCGACCGAACAGTTGCACTGGTTGCTCGATGGCATCGACATCGAGGCGATACGGCGGCACCCGGCGCGGCAGTATCTGAGCGTGGGCTGACCATCCCGGCGATACCGCGGCGAAGGGCGCAGATTGTTCTGGACAAGGCGGGTGGGTTTCGATTCAAGGATTCGATGAATCGCACCGCCACGTCAGAGGAGCTGAAGGCGCTGATCGCAGCGCACGCAGCCGAGATCGCTGCGCTGAAGGTCGAGAACGAGAAGCTCGTGCAACGCGTCGTGCATCTTGAGGAGCAGTTGCGGCTGGAGCGCTTGCATCGCTACGCGCCGCGCAGCGAGAAGCTGACGGAGCGTATCTTCAACGAAGCCGAGCAGGCTGCCGCCGAAGACGAGGAAGCCGATGATGTCGAGGCGGCTCCCATTGCGGACACGGGGCTGCCGGACGCGGAGGAGCCGGAGCCGAAGAAGCGGGGTCGCAAGCCGCTGCCCGACGATCTGCCGCGCGAGCGCGTCGAGCATGACCTGCCCGAAGACCAAAAGGTCTGCCCGTGCTGCCTGAACCGGATGCACCGGATGGGCGAGGCCGTCAGCGAGCAGCTGCATATCGAGGTGAAGGCGGTGGTGTTGCAGCATGTGCGGTGCAAATATGCCTGCCGCCACTGCGAGCGCACCGCGCTGCATACGCCGATCGTGATCGCGCCGATGCCGGCACAGCCCTTGCCGGGCAGCGTCGCCACGCCATCCACCCTCGCGCTGGTGCTTGCCAACAAATATGTCGACGGGACCCCCTTGTATCGTTTGGAGCAGGCGCTGGCGCGCGCAAACGTCAACATCAGCCGCGGTGCGCTGGGCAACTGGGTGATCCGGTCGGCCGATCTGCATTTGCTGCGGCTGTATGAGGCGCTGAAGCAAAACCTCAGGTCGCAGCCCCTGGTCCACGGCGACGAAACCTGGGTTCAGGTTCTCAAGGAGGATGGCCGGGACGCACAGGCCAAGTCCTTCATGTGGGTCTACCGCAGCGGCCGGGACAGCGAGCAGCCGATTGTCGTGTTCGACTATCAGCCCGGACGCGGCCAGCAGCATCCGCAGGCCTTTCTGGGCGACTACCACGGCCTGTTGATGAGCGATGGCTATGATGCCTGGCGCACGCTGGACGGCGCCATCCATCTCGGCTGCATGGCACATGCTCGACGCAAGTTCACCGACGCGCTGAAGGCGAGAAAGAAACCCGGTGGTCCTCCGCTGCAGGCGCTCAAGTTCTTCGAGGCCCTGTACGAGGTCGAGAGACTGGCACGGCAAACGCCGAGCGAAGGCGAAACACCCGCCGATTACACCTTACGTCTGCGACAGCAGCACAGCCTGCCGGTATTGGCCGCCTTCAGGACATGGCTCGACGATCTGGCGCCGAAGGTCCTGCCCGAAAGCTTCACCGGCAAGGCGATCTCCTATGCGCAAAACCAATGGGACTATCTGATACGCTACACCAGCAACGGTCTCGCCCCGATCGATAACAACCTTCTCGAACGCGACATCAGGCCTTTTGTAACCGGAAGAAAATCCTGGCTCTTCAGTGACACAGTCGCAGGCGCCAAGGCGAGCGCCGTGATCTATAGCCTGGTGCTCACATGCCGCGCCTGCGGCGTCGAGCCCTATGCCTGGCTACGCCACGTTCTCACCGAATTACCTCTGCGCCCACCAGATGGCGACATCGAGGATCTGATGCCGTTCAACTTCGCTGAACGCGCTCCGCACCAAAACACCTGCTGACGCTCGAAAGCAGCTTCTCAATGCGACAATCCAAGGTTCGTCTGAGGGGGCGTCATACGCTCCAGCCGGAGGCACTCGCCACCGCGTGCACCGAAATTCGCGCTTACGCTCTATCCGCCCACTGGCGTCTGCTGAGCCGCCATGTTCGCTTCGAGCACGCCGGCGGTAAGTGCCAACGCTGTGGGAGGCCACACCTTGCCCTCGTCCGCTGCCTGCCGGACGGGCGATGGTTCGATGAGCTGGCGGCGACCTGGCGGGATCGCCGAGGGCGGCTGGCCCGATGGCCCGACCTTGTGGAGGCGACTCGTTTTCGGATGACCCGTGTCGTGCTCGCGGCGGCGCATCTGGACAGCGATCCGACCAATAACCGGTTGAGAACTTGCGCTCGCTCTGTCAACGATGCCACATGCTACACGATCGGTCGCGTCATTTGGCGCAGCAATGGATAACTTATCGAAGGCGTCTGGCGGTCGGCGATCTCTTCCTCGGTTCGTATCCGGCGATGGTTGCCGCACTGATATAAAA
>DASZGZ010000393.1:0-6593 GCA_035938355.1 Acidobacteriaceae bacterium | reverse complement strand
CGCCGGAAGTGAAACCGAAAGGCGAATGCCAGTTTCCGCCTTCCAGCAAAATAACCGGCAGAGATTCTGAGGACCTGAGATGGCACACAAAAAAGGTTTAGGCAGTTCGAAGAATGGCCGCGACTCGAATGCACAGCGGCTTGGCGTGAAGCGCTTCGCCGGCGAAGTTGTGCCGGGCGGCTCCATCATCGTGCGTCAGCGCGGCACACGGATCAAGCCCGGACTGAATGTCGGACGCGGCAGCGATGACACGCTCTTCGCCAAGATCACCGGCAAGATCAAATTCCAGGACAAGGGAAAGAGCGGCCGCTTCGTCTCTATAGAAGCAGCGGAGCTGCCCACGGCGTAGCACGGCTCTACAAATCACGAAGGCCAGAGCAACCTGCTCTGGCCTTTTCCTATTGTCACCGTAACTGTTGTTGAATGGTCAGCTCGCTCCTGGCGGTTCGACTTCATTCCGGCTCAACACACGATCCACGACCCGTTCCACATCTTGCAGGAAGAACGGCGATCCATCAGGCTGCCCGAAAGCGATGTGAGGCGCCGGTTTGCCCAGTGCGACAGCGATCTCATTCCACTTCTGCAGCTGGGAACTGCTCTGCAACCGGACGGCAGTGCGTTTCGGCTTGGGAAGGAGCAGGCAACCCAGCCAGATGGCCGCGGCAACCGCGCCGCCCGTCTCCCGCACCAGAAGCCATGGCAGCAGATGTGAGAGGGAGCGAAGCAGGAACATGAAGCAAACTGTGTCTACTACTGCGAGCACACCGAAGCCGAGTGTGATGCCCACAAGGCGGCTGCGCCAAGAGATGCCCAGCGCCTGAGCAGACAGCAGTATGAACGCGAGCAGGCAGAACTCGAGCACGCTCACACAGCGCATCGCCTGCAGCACCGTGACCTGCAACGATACCCAGTGAAAGAACAGCGGGACGATGGCGGGAACGACGGAGAGAGCAACGGACACAACGGCCACCCAGCGGAAGGCCACGAGGGCAAGGCGTCGGAGTCCGGGAAGCGGTTCGAGTGCATCGCGGAAGATCTGTTGCGCGGTGAGAAAGGTGAGGACACCGGAGGTGCCGTAGGCCACCCAGAAGAGTGTGCAATACACCGTCGACTCGCTGCCAACTAGCAGACCGGGGAAGCCGAGGAGCGTACACACCAGAACGCCTCCGACGGCGTTCACAAGCAGGTAGGCCCGCATCGCGGGATAGATCCGGTCCTTGCGCAGACCACAGGCATATGCGCCTAGGAGAAGCGCTGTCTGTAGAACGGTCACAAGCCTGAGCCAGAACAGCACGGATTGGGGGGGCGGAACCATCAGCTAATTGAAGATAGCCCGCCGGAAGCACACCTCTCAACGTAACGCCACGGATTTGGAGTAACGACGGAGCGTTACCGGTGGATTCCAATGGGTTATATTTCGCATTTTGTTCGCCGCAGGAAAAGAGGCGTAGCTAACCACCGATGGGAGACTCTAAAACGCTGACTTTGCGGCATTTGGAGGCTGATTTCCGAGTCCCCGGAAGCACCCTCCGCGTGGTACAATAGAGATTCACGTGGGGTCCGCTCAAGTCATTTGATTACAGTCACTTAGTTAGCCATTCCGGTCTTGCTCCGGACCCCCAGCAATGATGGAGTTTCATGTCCACTAAAGAGATCGCAGCAGCACTCCTCCCGCCTGATGAAGAAGTAGCAAAAGCCGCCAAGAACGGCAGCTATACCGGAAGCAATATCAAAGTGCTCGAAGGTCTGGAGGCGGTGCGTTTGCGCCCGGCGATGTACATCGGGTCCACGGGAGAGATGGGCTTGCACCACCTGGTTTACGAAGTGGTGGACAACTCCGTGGATGAAGCGCTCGCGGGACACGCGACGCGCGTAGACACCATCATTCATTTCGACAACTCGATCACTGTCATCGATGACGGCCGAGGCATTCCTGTCGACGACATGACGCTGCCAGGCGGCGAGATAATGCCGGCAGTACAGGTTGTGTTGACCAAGCTGCATGCGGGCGGCAAGTTCGATTCATCCAACTACAAAGTCTCCGGTGGCTTGCACGGCGTGGGTGTCTCCTGCGTGAACGCGCTGAGCCAGGCATTCGATGTCGAGATCTGGCGCGAGCACACTTACGAACAGGAATACTCGAAGGGTCTGCCGACTACGAAGCTTAAGCAGACGGGAAACACCAAGCGCCGGGGTACGAAGATCCACTTCCTGCCTGACAAGTCGATCTTCACCGTCACGGAATTCAACTACGACACGCTGGCGCAGCGCCTACGTGAGCTCGCTTTCCTGAATAAGGGATTGTTGATCTCGCTTACCGATGAACGCGTGACCGATCCGAAGACGGGCGAGTCGAAGCGTGCCGAGTTTCGCTACGCCGGCGGCATCGCGGAGTTTGTCAAACACATCAACAAGGGCAAGCAGGTCCTGCACGACAAGCCGATTCACATGGAAGCGCCGCGCGATGGTGTGGAGATTGACATTGCGCTCCAGTACAACGACAGCTACTCGGAGACGGTCTTCTCTTTCGCCAACAACATCAACACCGTCGATGGTGGCACACACCTCTCAGGTTTCCGCACCGCGTTGACGCGCACCATCAACAGCGCAGGCCAATCGCTTGGTCTCTTCAAGGATATGAAGGAAAACCTTTCGGGCGACGATGTGCGCGAAGGCCTGGTGGCCGTGATCAGCGTGAAATTGTCGCAGCCACAGTTCGAGGGGCAGACCAAGGGCAAGCTCAACTCAGATATCGCCGGCACGGTGCAGGCCTTCGTCAACGAGCGGCTGGGAGGGTTCCTCGAACAAAATCCGCCGATCGCGAAGCGCATCATCAACAAGGCCATCGAAGCCTCGCGCGCGCGCGAAGCGGCACGCAAGGCGCGCGATCTGACACGGCGCAAAGGCGCGCTCGACGGCGGCGGTCTGCCCGGCAAGCTTTCTGATTGCTCGGAGCGCGACCCCGACCGTTGCGAGCTCTATCTTGTCGAGGGCGAGTCGGCCGGAGGCACCTCACGCCAAGGACGCGATCGCAAGTTCCAGGCGATCCTGCCGCTGAAGGGCAAGATCCTCAACGTGGAAAAGGCACGATACGACAAGATGCTGGGCCACGAAGAGATCCGCGCCATGATCACGGCGCTCGGCTGCGGCATCGGCAAGGACGATTTCGATCCGACCAAGCTCCGCTACGGCAAGGTCATCCTGATGACAGACGCCGACGTGGACGGGTCGCACATTCGCACTCTGCTGTTGACCTTCTTCTTCAGGCACATGCAGGAGTTGATCAAGCGCGGCCACGTCTACATTGCGCAGCCGCCGCTCTACCGCATCAAGAAGGGCAAGTTCGAGCAGTACATCAAGGACGACCGCGAGTTCGTGAAGGTGATGGTGAAGCGCGCGTCCGATGGCATGGTGATCCGCTATGGTGCAGACGGCGCGCACAAGCAGCTAGAGGGCAGCGCGCTGACCCGCTTCATGGGCCAGCTCAACGACTATCTCGGTTTCTTCGAGAAGGTGGACAAGCGCATTCGCAATGAAGAGGTCAGCTCGCTGCTGGCGAAGCTGGAGCTGGTGCGCCGCGCTGATTTCGAGTCCACCGACGGCAAGGCGCCTGCCAAGCTGGCGCAGTTGCATAAGGCGCTCGCCGCGATGAAAAAGACCTACCAGTTCAAGGATGTGACTGATCCAGTCCTCGATGAAGAGCATCAGACATGGTCTGTTTCCTTCACCGATGCGCAGGGTGCATTGCGCAGAATCGATTGGGCGCTGGCTTCCGCACCGGAGTACCGCCAGATGATGGCGAAGCACGCGCAGATCAAGGAAGAGCTCGAGCCGCCGTTCCTGATCGAATACGCTGCGAAGGTCAAAGGTACTGCGACGGAAGAGACGATCGAAGAGGCCGTCGCGAATGACGGCTCCGACACTGAGACGGGCGAGGCGCTCACTGCAAAGGCGGCACGCAAGGCACCGCGCAATCCGCAGGAGCCGGTGGAGAAGAAGACGGCGCGTGATCTGTTCGAATACGTGATCGAGCAGGGTCGTCGCGACTATCAGGTGCAGCGGTATAAGGGACTGGGCGAGATGACGGCTCCGCAACTATGGGAGACGACGATGGATCCGGACCGGCGCACGCTGCTCTCGGTGAAGCTGGAGGACCTGGCTGGCACGGAAGAGATCTTCACCACGCTGATGGGCGAAGATGTGGACGCACGCCGCAAGTTCATCGAAGAGAATGCGCTCGATGTAAAGAATCTGGATATCTAAACCAGCTCCACATCATGGTAAAGAGGCTGCTGCGAACCCGCAGCAGCCTCTTGTCTTTGCGCGTGAGTGGAAAAAAGGCTTGCCATTGCGGTGTGGCTGGGGGCATCCTCCTCCTGGTGCCCGTGCACGTCCGTGGCCCTTTCTTTCCCCGACCCGCGACGCACACCGCTATGATCCCTCCCCCGAGAAAACTGCTGGGCAGGAGAATATCTCATGCGTCATCGTTATTCGTTGGTCGTCGCGATCGCCATGCTGGCGACCGCAGGCACAGCATTCGCGGCAGATAATCCCTGGGTCGGTAAATGGAAACTCGACCCATCGCAAAGCAAGCTCACTGGAGACACCATCCATTTCGCCTCAGCCGCGGGCGGGGAAATGACGCTTACAGAAGCGGGCCACACGTCCAAGTTCAAGATGGATGGCCAGCCGTATAAGTCGTGGTCCGGCGCCGAAGGCACCTGGAAGAAGATCGACGACAATACCTTCGAAAGTCACTGGACCCGCAACGGCACCGACCTGGGAACGGACACCTGGACCATCGCACCCGATGGCAAGAGCCTGAAGGTGCAGACGAAGGGAACACGGCCCGATGGCTCGAGCATGGATGACTCCGCGGAGTACGCGCGCGTGGCAGGCAAGAGCGGACTGGTCGGAAGCTGGAAGAGCACAAAAGCGGACATGAATGAAGACCGAACTTTCGAGATGGCGGCAGACGGTGCCGACGGCATGAAGTGGACGATTCCAGAGATGAAAGCGGACGTTTCTCTCAAGATGGACGGAAAAGATTATCCCGCAGAGGGTCCGACCGTGCCCAAAGGCATCACGCTCGCCCTTACACCGGTGTCATCCACCAGCTTCAAAATGATGGAGAAGATGAATGGCACGCCGCTATGGCATGGCACCTACACTCTTTCCGACGACGGAAAGAAGATGACGGTCGTTGGATCGCCGGCGAAGACGAATGAGCCGACCACCGAGATTTACCTGAAGCAGTAGCTAACCAATTCGGCGCACGATGCATGACGGGCGGCGAGTGAGAATCGCCGCCCATCTGCTTTCAGCCAAGCTTCGGATGCAGCTTCTGGAACCCTGTTGCGTCTTGATACGCACGCGCGAAGGCGCACAGCTTAGCATCCTGATACAACCCGCCGAGAAACGTGAGACTTACGGGCGTGCCGGGACCGCCGATAGAATCGTCGTCGCCATCGTCGACCTTTGGTGGCACCGGCGCGTCATTGCCGCGAATGCCATTGGGCACGATCACGGCGGGATGCCCGGTAAGGTTCGTCGCCACCAGTTGCTCGCCACCGCTTGGCGTGACGATCACATCGACATCGCGAAACAGCACCGCCATCTGCTGGATCGCGAGCGTGCGGGCGCGATTGGCCTGGATGTACTCGACCGCAGGATAGAAACGCGAGACGCGGAGGAGATTCGGCCAATCGTCGGGGCTCTGTTCAGTCAACAGACGGTCGCGTCCGCTCATGGTCAGGTCATCGAAGGCCGCGGCGGCTTCCGCGGTCAGCAGCGGCGACATATCTCCGTAAGGAAGCTTCGGCAGCGCTACGGGTTTCAGGTCGACGCCCATCGCACGCAGCTTGTCGAGCGCGGCCTGGTCGTAGCGGCGATCATATTCACGTCGTGCATGCGCAGCCGCGCGATTGCGATCCTCGGCCACGCGCTTCTCCTTCTCGATGTCGGTCTCAGACGCAGGCGGCTTTGGCGCTTCCTGTGGATGCTCCGCTGCAAACGCATCCTGCAGGTAGCCGACGCGGAGGGTGCGCCAGTCAAAGCCAGCGTCCCACGCGAAGCCGGCGTTCCGGGTCGCCAGGTCTTTGCCGTCCGGCCCATGGATCGTGTCGAGAACGATGGCGCAATCCTGAACTGCACGACAGAGCGGACCAAGTTTGTCCATTGTCCAACTCAATGCCATCGCGCCGGTGCGCGGGACGAAACCGAAGGTGGGTCGAAGGCCGGTTGTGCCGCAGCGCGTGGACGGTGAGGAGATAGAGCCCAGCGTCTCCGAGCCGATGGCAAATGCGACGCATCCAGCCGCAACCGAAGAGGCCGACCCGGCGGATGAGCCGCTCGAGCCCTGCTTCGGGTTCCATGGATTGCGCGTGCGGCCACCGAACCACTTGTCACCCATCGCGAGCGCGCCCAGCGTGGTCTTCGCTACCAGCACAGCGCCTGCCGCATCGAGGCGCTTCACGACAGTTGCATCTTCGTCGAAGCTTTGATGTTCAAAACCACCCGCGCCCCATGTCGTTGGATAGCCCTTCACGGCGAGCAGGTCCTTCGCGCCCCACGGCAGCCCATGCAATGGGCCC
>DASZGZ010000392.1:0-3377 GCA_035938355.1 Acidobacteriaceae bacterium | reverse complement strand
GATGTCGCCACGCTCGGCGCGTGCGGTGAGCGAGCCGGTACGCAGATGCTCCGGGCCGACGCCATGCAGCGGCGAGAGCGTCCCGTGCAGCACATGATAGACGCCGTTGTAGTGCGTGCGTTCGATGACGGAGATGCTGGTAGGTTCCTCGACCACGCAGACCTGGCGCTGATTGCGCGTGGGGCTGGAGCAGTAGACACAGGGGTCGACATCGGTGATGTTGTTGCAGACGGAGCAGAGGCGCAGCTTGGCCTTCAACTCGCGCACGGCGTCAGAGAGCGCATCGGCATCTGCGGCGCTGGAGCGGAGGATGTGGAAGGCAAGGCGCTGCGCGCTCTTGGCGCCGATGCCGGGAAGCTTGCGCAACTCCTCGATGAGGCGCGCCATGGGCTCTGCAAAGCGGGACATGGTGGCGTGCGCTAAAAGCCGGGCAGGTTGAGGCCGCCCAGCATGCCGGAGAGGCCGGACTGCAGACTCTCATCGGCGCGGCGGCCAGCTTCGTTGAGGGCGGCGACGATGAGGTCCTCGAGCATCTCGACGTCTGCCGTGTTGGATCCGAGACCAGCAACAGCCGTGGGATCGATCTTGAGCGAGAGCACCTGCTTCTTGCCGTTCATCTTGACGGTGACGGCGCCGCCGCCGGAGGTGGCTTCGACGACGGTGCTCGCGAGGCGCTGCTCCATCTGCTGCTGCATTTCCTGCGCCTGGCCGAGCATTTTCTGAATGTCCTGCGGATTCAATCGATGTCCTTTCCTATGGCTTGCCTCGGAGGTCTTTTACGGCTTGCCTCGAAGGTCGAGGATGCTGCGTACTTCTGCGCGGAAGAGCTCCTGTGCCTGCTTCACCAGGGGATTGTCGAGCGCATGCGACTGGATGGTGCCCTTAGCGGCGTGTGCGGCGGGTGGTGCAGGCGACGCGGAGCCATCGCCAGGCAGCACGATCAGCTTCGCGCTGCTGCCGGCCTGCTGCAGCGCCGTACGCGCGATGCGCTCGGCCTCCGGGTTCATGGTGAGCGAGAGCATGGTCTTCTTCACCGCGACCAGAACGGTGATGGTGTTGCTGCCTTCAGAGACTGACCACTCTCCGGCGCGCAGCAGAGCACTTGCCGTCTCGTGTCCCTTGTCGTGCAGTGCCTGGGCGACTGCGTCGCGGAGCTTATCGATCAGGCTGATAAATTCTCCGGAAGCTGGAGGCTCAGGCTCGCCGTCCGAGGCGATCTCCTCTTCGAGATCTGCGGCGATGCGTTCTGCTTCTGGGGAGACATGGCCGCGAATCTGCGGGTCGGGCGGCTCGTGCTGCAGTGTCTCCGGTTCGTCCTCGATGGCCGGGGACGCGGGTGGATCGTCGAGCGCGACCGCTGTATCGACAACAAGCGTGCCGACCTCGAGCGGAGCGACGGATGCTGCTTCGCTGCTGACGGCGGAGCCGGATGGTCCGGACTTGCGGCGTGTGTCGGACTCGAAGGGCGAGAAGCTGGGCTGCGATGGTGGGGTAGAGGACGCGACCGATCCGCCCCGTGCTGCTTCCGTGCTGGCGACGCTGCGCGGCGGCGCGGGCTGCGGAGGGGCATTTCGGATAGGCGCGGGTAAAGAGGCAGTGCTCGGGGCCGAGGCTGCGCGTGCCGTGCTGTTGCTGGGCAGGGACGTGCTAGCGCGAGAGGCGTTGCCCGCGGCGGCGAGCTGGCCGCCGGGAAGCTGGCCGCCGGGAAGCTGGCTGAGGATCTGCTCGAGCGGAATGAGGCGCTGGGTGTGGACGAGCTTGAGCAGGCCGAGCTCCAGGTGGAAGCGCGGCTCCTGCCGGTAGTTCAGCTCGTCGAAGCTGCGCAGCATGATCTGCAAAAAGCGGGCGAGATCTTCTTCGCTGAAGAGCAGCGCGGTGCGGGCGACACGGGCGCGCTCATCGCCGGAGATCTGCAGCAGCTCAGTGGAATCGCCGCCGAGCTTGGACATCAATGAATTGCGGAGATAGCGGACGAGCTGGCGCGCAAGCTGCGACGGACTGTTGCCGGCGTTCAGCAACGTGTCGATCTCGGTCATGACGGCGGCGCTGTTGTTTTCGCCAACCCATTCGAGCAGCCGCTCAAAGACGGTGTTGGGCACTGTGCCCATGAGCTCGCGAATCTGTGCTGCCTCGAGATGCGGCCGGCCATCGGGAGCCACCGGTGCACTGGCGATGGCCTGATCCATGATGGAGAGCGCATCGCGCATGGAGCCGTCGCCGGCCTCGGCCAGCAGAGCAAGCGCAGCCTCATCGGCGTCGAGCTTCTCCTGGTCAGCGATAGAGCGCAACTGCGTGAGGATGTCGTCGAAGCGAACGGCGTGGAAGGCGTAGTGCTGCGAGCGCGACCGGATGGTCTGCGGAATGTCCTCGGGCTGCGTGGTAGCCATCATGAAGACAACGTGGTCGGGCGGCTCCTCGAGTGTCTTGAGCAGGGCATTGAAGGCGGCGTCGGTGATCTGGTGCGCCTCGTCGAGGATGTAGATCTTGTAGCGGTCGCGTGCGGGGCGGTAGCGGGCAGCGTCGCGCAACTCGCGGATCTCGTCGATGCCGCGATTGGTGGCGGCGTCGATCTCAATGACGTCGACGGCGGAACCGGATCGGATTTCAGTACAGGCATCGCAGATGCCGCAGGGCTCGGCGGTGGGACGTTCGGGGGAGCCGATGGCGTGTTGGCAGTTGAGCGCCATGGCCAGAATGCGGGCGATGGTGGTTTTGCCGATGCCGCGGTGGCCACTGAAGATATAGCCGTGGGCGATGCGGCCCTGGGTAAGCGCGTTGAGCAGGGTGCGGGTGACGTGCTCCTGCCCGACCACGTCGCGGAAGAATTGGGGACGGTATTTGCGGGCGAGAACCTGGTAGGCCATCTGTCGGAATCGATGCTGGGGTCTACCGCGATTGTAGTCCTCTGTCAGGTGAGGAAACCTGGTGCGCCAGGATTCGCCTGAAGCCGATTCTGTTCGAATGGAGCACCGGTTCTCGCCCTTACCGCCCTTGCCATCGACGCCAGATCAGACCAGCGTTGCACCGCCGTCGACCACGATGACCTGGCCGGTGCTGTAGCCCTCCTGCATCAGGTAGAGGTAAGTGTGCGCGATCTCCTCCGTCTCGCCTACGCGACCGACCAGCAAATTCTTCCCGACGTTCTCATACATCGCGTCGCGCTCCTGTTCCGTCATGTTTTTCCAGAGGCTGGTGCGTACGACACCGGGAGAGACGGCATTGACGCGCAGCGGCGCGAGTTCCACAGCGAGGGCACGGGTCAGCCCTTCGACGGCGCTGGTGACGCTGGCGCCGAGTGCCCACCCCTTGTGCGGACGCCGGCCGGCCACTCCGGTTGTGAGCACGATGGATCCGCCGCGGCGCACGTGGGGGCTGCC
>DASZGZ010000391.1:0-6963 GCA_035938355.1 Acidobacteriaceae bacterium | reverse complement strand
GGTAATGGCGCTGATAGAACAGATCGCTCCGCCGACCACCAACCTCGCAAACCAGGACCCGGCCTGCGAGTTGCACTACGTGCCCAACAAGCCGGAGAAGATCAACGCGGAATACGCGCTCTCGAACTCCTTCGGCTTCGGCGGCACGAACGGCTCGTTGATCTTCAAACGCTGGCACGAATAGCCCGCTACTGGTTTGCGTTATGGCAGAGCGCCGCGGAAAACTTTCGCGGCGCTTGTCTTTTCATCGATCACGATGCAGACAGCGGATGCGCTTCGAGGATCGACACGTCCAATTCCGGCACCGGAATATTCTGCACAAGCGTGAAACCTGCCTCTCCCAGCAAAATCCGCCATTCGCGCTCGCTACGCTCACGGCCGCCCGTCACAGCCATCATGTTCAGGTCGCTCAAGAACCGCGCGACCAGCTCCGGCGCGGGTCCCGGGACGATATCCGGCAGAACGAACTCGATCACCAGCAGCCTACCCGCCGCTGGAACCGCTGCGCGACATAGGCGCAGCATCGCGACCGCTCTCTCGTCTGTGAGGCCGTGCAGCACATGCTTCAACATGTAAATATCGGCGCCTCTAGGCACCTGCTCGGAGAGATCCGCGACGATCAGTTCGCAGCGCTCCGCAGCAGGTGAGCCCTTGAAGTGAGCCGCCGCCGTTTCGATGGACGCCTCTCGGTCAACGAGCATGCCGCGCAGCTTCGGATGGCGTTCCAGGACGGCGCGGATCAGCGCCCCGCCACCACCGCCCAGATCGGCGACAACGCCGCCGGCCGGAAACTGCCACGCATCGACGATCGGCGCGTAGTTCTCCGCCGGAGCCGTGCCCATCACCGCGCGAAAGATCGCATTGGCTTCTGGGACCTGCGACCAGCGCGACGCGATGCCCGCCTTGTCCATCACCTGCTGCGCGTTCTGCCCGGTGCGGACGCACTCGGCAAGGTGCGACCAGAAGTCCGCCAGCAGATCAGCCCAGAAGACTATCGCCGCCCATGAAGACTCGGGCGCATCCTTGCGCAGCGGGCGGCCCATCTCCGTGAGACGGAAGCGTTGCTGCTGCGTCTCCTCAAGCAGGCCGAGAGCCGCCATCGCCCGCAATAGCCGATACATGGATGAGGGATTCGCCCGGCATGCTGCGGCGACCTCCGAGGCACTTCGCTCCGTCTCACCCAGGGCATCCGCGACACCAAGCCGTGCCGCTGCGGACAGCACGCAGCTGGGCCCGAAAGCCATCGCCATCTCGAGCAGCTCGGTCTTTGCTATCACATTTCCGATCGCATACTTCGTCGCCATCTGCGCCTCCATCCCGTTTCCAATACATCGATCATCACACCGACATCCGCGATGCAGATTGGAAGAAATGGAAGTGATGAAGATGGCGGATCAGTTCACGCCGGAGGCGAGCAGCGCAGGCTTGCGGGAAGGCGTCTCCTGCGGTCGCGACGTCACGTATGACTTATAGACCGAGATGTGGAAGCAGGACTGCTGGAACTCCTCCTCCACATCGATCTTGCCTGCCGTCTGCAGCGGTAGCAGGTAGGCACGCATCCAGGCGACCTCCGATGGCGTGAGCCCCTTCTTGGCAATGTCGACCGCCGCGCCGGTCAGGTGTGGAGAGGCGACATCGCCCTCAGCTGGCGCTGCATTTCCGTTGATGTGCAGCAGATGCCGCTGGTACTGGATGGTGCGCACGGCCGAGTTGATCTGCAGCGGCTTGTGGAAGCGCTCGTAGTGCACGCGTGCCAGGTCCGTTAGGAAGTGGCCCGTCCACGCGCGGCAGTAGCGGCGGTTGGCCGGCAGGCGGCTGTCCACATGCATGGAGGCGAGTTCGGGCAGCGCGACCAGCTGGCCCTCGTGACGCAGCGTCGCAAGATCCTCCTCGTCCTTCACACGGAGGAGACCATCCGCCTCTGCGCGCTCATTCTGGCGAACCAGGGACTCATGGCTGCCCCGCAGCGGCGGCAGATTCATCGCAGCGAGCGGCACTTCCGGCAGGTTCAGCGATGCGGACTGCGAGTCGTCCTCGGTATCTTCATCGCGGGCTACGCGCTGCGTCTCCTTCGTAGCTGCCGCGCGCAGTGCTTCTGTCCCATGCCTGCGCGCTTTCTGCAGAGCACGTGCGGTGTGAGGCCGCACATGATGGCGACGTGGGTGGTTGCCGTGCGAATGCACGAGCCGAGCCCCAGCATTCCGCGTGCTTTGTGCAGAGGCGTTTACGACGTGGGCCGTCCGCTGGCGCGCCGCGATGAGTTTTTGATGCGCGCGCGAGGTGGCACGACCCTGCGGGTGTGCCGCAGAGCCATGCCGCGCTGCCGGTGCCGCGCACGGCAACAGCAGAAGGACAAGGCAGAGGAGCGCAGCCAGAGCATTTTTGCCATAGGTGCAACAGTCCTGGTGACCTTTCCTCAGGGAAAAGCCACTACGCGGACCAGCCGAATGGCAAAGATGCTCCGTGCCTACGAAACGACGATAACAAGGGTGAAGACAGCGCATGCCCGAGAGCAGGTACGCGAAGAATGCCAGAGGTCTTCATGCTAGCGCCCGACGGAGCCGCATGCGAAGTGCCCAGTCGGATACGTTCGCTGCAGGACCACAGCAACACTGTGGATTCTGCATATGCGGCTGATTCGTAGTCGCGACGGCTACGAACCGAATGCCGCCGCCCCTGCCTCGGCAACCGCGTGATCCTGCTCGCCCGACCCTCCGCTGACACCAATGGCGCCCACCACCTTACCGCCCTTTTTCAGGGGAATGCCGCCGGCGAAGATCATCACCTTGCCTCCATTGGAGGCGTGAATTCCAAAGAACTGTCCGTCGGATTGCGAATGGGTTGCGAGATCTTTCGTCGCGATATCAAACGCCCGCGATGTCCAGGCCTTGTTGATGGATATATTCACCGAACCCATCCACGCGCCGTCCATCCGCACATGCGCCACCAGGTTGCCGCCTTCATCCGCCACCGCGATATTCATGGGCTGGCCGATCTCCTTCGCCTTCTTCTCCGCCGCTGTAATTACGCGGCGCGCCGCGTCCAGTGTCACTTCGCTTGCCATAGTCTTCTGCCTTTCTTGATTCGAGGCATCGGGTAGGAATTGACGAGCCATACGGCTCGCCAGCGTCTGCCACCTACCTGAGATGCATGGACAGATTACGCGACTAATCTTGCGGGTGCGTCAAATAGACGGCGCAGTCCTCGGCACTCGAGCCGACACGGTCGGCCAGCCGGTCACTTGCATCCATCTCGACGGTCGCGTTCCACACCTGCTGCAGGAACGGCGCGCGATCCAGCACATCCCGCAGCTCGTGATTGATGTAGATGACCACGGTGGTCCTTGGTTGCGCTGCGAGCGAGCGGCTCAGATTGCGGACAACCTTCTCGAGCACCGGGCGGCAGAACGGGTGATAGAGATACACCACGAGAGGCCCGGCTGGAAACTCATAGCGCGCCGCATCTTCCAGCGCCACGCTCATCGGCGCGATGTCGCGTCCAGTCTCCGCGTATCGTGCTGCGGCGTAGCGGGCGACATTCTCGACCGCAATGCGATGGAGTTGCGGAGCAATCTCGACTCCGATGACCTTCGCGAATGGATACTCCGAGGCGAGGAGCACGGCGCGCCCCTTGCCGCAGCCCAGATCGATGAAGGTCGCGGTCCTCAACAATGACTCAGGTACCTGCGCCATGACCCGGTGAAAGACGGACGGGCCAATGCCGTAGTACGCGGTATTCCATGCGTCGCTGCGGCTGCCGGTTTTCAGGTCCACACTCCAAACGAGTCCGCTTGTATCCACGCCGTATCGGCGGTCGAACTCGTGCTCAGCCGTCGAGAGCCAGGTGACGGTATCCGGTGCCTGGGGTGCTCGGCGCAGCCTCTTTTTCAGGTGATCCCTCGCGGCCCGTACTGCCGTAGCCCAGCCATGATTCACCACCATTTGCCGAGCCGAGCGGAGGGCGCGCCTTGCATGCATACGTGCTTCCATATTGCATCGCGGGCGCGGAATCAATGGCGCGATGGCGGGGGTGACTTTTCCGGCTGGACGGAGCCATTAGGTAACCGGGTAATCATTACGTTATCTAAACAATAAACGTGTCGAGGAAGTGCCCTTTTTTCTTATCTTTATTACATTGGCAAATAATTGCGTGATTAATTTACATTACGTAAGTACTATTTGCACAGAACACGACATCCCGGAAAGTGCAGTCCCGCGTAAGGTGCGGGGTCCGCGATGCACGGGGTTTCGCTTTGGGATTCCCGGCCTGCGTGGGATTCTCCATTCACGCGCAGTAGCAAAACAGCAGCATTGCAGTCAGCAGTATTTGAAGTATGGGGGCATCACCACATGAAGACCTTGTTCGTTTCGCTGGCATTCGCCGCGGCGTCGGCAACCTGCCTCGCCCAGTGCCAGAGCAATCGAATTTCGTTAAACCAGGAGCTGCACGACGCCGGCACCACAATGGTCGGCACCGTGGAAGCTGCCCAGCCCGTTCCGGACTCCTCATTTCATCTGGACGGTATCGACTACGTTGTGCACGTGGATCGCGTCATCAAGGGACGCATGATCAACGCCGATGTTGTGCACATCTTCAGCGAAAACAGCCCAACCAAATTTCCGATGCAGACGGGAAAGCAGTACCTGCTCTTCGTCCATCGCAACTTTAACGACTATGAGGTCGACAACTGCGGCAACTCCGGCCTCCTCGAAGCATCCAACATTGATAGCGTCGCGAAGCTGAAGGAGTACGCCAGGAAGTAGCGTCGCGGCTGCGGTTCTTTCGAACACTGTTGTCTTTATCGGTTTCCTCAGGCTAGTTGTTTTGATGATCAGGCTGACAAGAGCGCCCGTCGCGGGGCGCTCTTGTTATGTCCGCACGCGCCTCTAGTGCACCCGTTCGTGACGGTAGCCGGCCGCGCTGAGGGCGTCGGCAATCGCTGCAATGTGCGCAGCGCCGCGCGTCTCAAGCGTGATCTCGATGACGGTATCCCCGAGATTCACGCCATAGTATGAGCGGTTATGGCTGGTCTGCACGATGTTCGCTTCGCAATCTGTGAGGATGCGCGTGAGCTGATGCAGCGATCCCGGACGGTCCAGCAGGTACACACGAATGCGCAGCAGGCGTCCATCTTTTGCCAGGCCGCGCTCGATGATGCGGGCGAGCAGCGTCACATCGATATTGCCGCCGCACACCAGCGCCACCGTCTTCTCATTGCGCAGGTGGGTTTTGCCCTGCAGCAAGGCCGCCAGCGCAGCCGCTCCGGCCCCCTCGGCCAGCGTTTTCTCTTTTTCCAGCAGCACCAGGATGGCGCTTGAGATCTCCTCCTCGTCCACGGTGACGATCTCGTCCACATAACGCTGCACCAGCGGCAGCGTGCGCTCGCCGGCGCGGCGCACGGCGATGCCGTCCGCGATGGTGGCCTGCGCTGGCAGGGTGACCGGAGTTCCCGCTTCCACGGCACGCAACATGGAGGCGAGCCGCTCCGTCTGTACACCGACAATGCGGACATTGGGCCGCGCTTCTTTGACCGCACAGGCGACGCCGCCGATCAGGCCGCCGCCGCCGATCGGCACTACAATCGCGTCGACATCCGGGAGTTGTTCCAGTACCTCGAGCCCGATCGTTCCCTGCCCGGCGATGACCTCGTCGTCATCGAAGGGATGAATAAACGTGAGTTGCTTCTCCTGCTGCAGGCGTGTGGCCTCCTCGCAGGCTTCGTCATAGCTGGCGCCATGCAGTATGACCTCAGCACCAAAGCCGCGCGTGGCCGAGACCTTTACCAGCGGGGTGGGCTGCGGCATCACAATGCGCGCGCGAATACCAAGCCGCGCAGCGTGAAAGGCCACGCCTTGTGCGTGATTGCCGGCGCTGGCAGCAATCACGCCATGCGCGCGTTCTTCAGAAGTAAGCTGCAGAAGCCGGTTGAGCGCGCCGCGCTCCTTGAAGGCTCCCGTACGCTGCAGATTCTCCAGCTTGAGATAGATGGGATGACCAGCCAGCTCGGAGAGATCGTGGGATATCTGGCACGGTGAGTAGTACAGAACATCACGGATGCGCTCGCGGGCGGCTGCAATGCTTGCAGATGTCAGCATGAAGTTTTCATTATAGGTTGGTAATTTCGCCCGCCGCGACAGCCAACGAGATGGACTGGCTTGCAAATGCGATGAGGCCTCCTCTGCAGGAGACCTCATCCGTACCGCGTGTCAGGAGTGCTATTGGAGCAACGTGCCGTTTTCCGGCTCGATCTTTGCTTCCTCCGGCGGAATGACGACCGCAGCCGCCACCTTGTCCTCTTCCTCCAGGTTCAGCAGCTTCACACCTTGCGTGGAGCGGCCTGCCGCACGGATCGTCTTTGTGTCGATGCGGATGATCTTGCCGTATTGGCTGATCACCATCAGCTCGGACGATTCGTCGACCAGTTGGATCGCATTGACCTTGCCGTTGCGTGCCGTGGTCTTCAGGTTGATGACGCCCTTGCCGCCGCGCGTCTGCAGACGATACTCGTCCACATCCGTGCGCTTGCCGAAGCCCTGCGTGGTGACAGAAAGGATGAGGCAGGCGCAGTCGCCCCCGTTGCCATTCTTCTTCCGCTCCTTCGGCGTCACAGCGAGTCCGACCACGTAGTCGCCCTTCGACAGATCAATGCCGCGGACGCCATACGCCGGGCGGCCCATGGAGCGAACATCCGTCTCGTGGAAGCGGATGGCCATACCGTCATGTGTCGCGAGGAAGACAATCTCGTCCCCAGAGGTGATTCGCGCTCCGATCAGTTCGTCGTCCTTATCGATGCCGATGGCGATGATGCCGCGCGCCATCACGTTCGAGAAGTCCTTGAGCGGCGTGCGCTTGACTGTCCCCTTCTGCGTTGCGAAAAAGACGAACTTGCCTTCTTCTTCGAGATTGCGCTGCGCCAGGATGGTGCGCACAGTCTCACCCGGTTGCAGGTTCAGCAGGCTGGCA
>DASZGZ010000390.1:0-6417 GCA_035938355.1 Acidobacteriaceae bacterium | reverse complement strand
TGGGACACTGCCACATGGGCCCAGCCTCCCTGTTCTCTATGCCTCTAGCATACCATTTTTGGAGCGAACGCGCGAAGCTGTTTTCTTGAGCGATCCGGCTGTCTCACCAGAGAGACGAAAGCTATGATGGCTCATCCCTCTGCTTTTCTTCACGCTCCCCAGCATCCTCAACGAGCATAGGCTCCAGCTGGCGGATTTAGGAGTCAAACAACAATATCAGATGTCGTTTATCTGTCACGTGCCAGGAGTACGCTTAATCAGTCTTCGGGTGGGGTTGAACGTGTGGGTTCGCTGGTGATATTCTGGCCTGCGACAGGAACGCTAGGTTATTCTGCTTGGATACCTGGACACCTGTGCGGATTACGTTCTCCCTGGCACGTGCAGACAGCCGCTCCACAACGGAAACGGCTGTCACGATCCACCAATTCAGTTTAGGGTAGGTACGACCTGTCATGCTTTTCTCGAGCAGTCAGGATTCTTTTGAACAAGGGTGTGTGTTGCATTGCAATTCCTTTCTATGGTAATGACAGTGTACAGACAAGTGGCTGCCGAAATGGAGCTCCCTTGCCCTCACTCACACTGGTGGATGATCGGGAGCCAGATACGTGCCGATGCTTTTGAGAATCTGGCTGCTGTAGTTGGTCGAAGACGAACTCTTCGGCCCTAACGTGGTTGTGACAGCGATGGCAATCTTCTTCGAAGGTAGGTACGCCATTAACGCGTTATACCCACTTAAGAGCGGATTCTGCAGGACCCAGGAATTGTTAATCAAGACGCCCATGCCGTAGTAGACCTTGGGTGAAAGCAAGGACACCGGAGCAATCTGCTCCTGGTGCGATGCGGAAGATAACAGGGTGTCCTCCCCGATCGCGATGGCCGAATTCCTCACATCCTCAATAATGGATATCATAGATGGCACCAGTGGCGAGGGTCCAGGAAGGGTTCCAAAAGGTCGACTCTTCGTAGATTCCGCGCTCAGAATCGAACGCATGAAGTACGGGTGGTCGTATCTCTGCCGTTGACGAACTAGCTGTCTCGTGTAATCCAAGGGGAGAGAGAATGGCGAGAGCCGTCCCGATGCTGCTGAGAGCCAGTGGTGCCGCCACAGTTGTGGCCGTCAGAGCTTTCAGCGCCTGGCGACGAGTCGTCGGGCTGCCATGAAATTGACCAGATCATCAGAGGACGTCGCATTCATCTTCGTGTGTTCCTTTCTCAGTGAACAGATAAGCTTCTAATACGAGCTGGGCGGGAGGAGCCAGAGGGTAGGGACGCATGCGGTACATTCCAAGAGCAGCCTCTTCTGCTTGTACGCGAAGACCAGGAGAGGGAGTGTGTTGGCGGCGGCTGAGCAATCGGCTTGAGAGGATGCGGCCATCAACACGCACTCAGCTCTGCAAATACCCATCCTACAAAAGACAATCAGAAAGGATTACCCAGGGGAGTTGCCACAACGGACAGGGAGCGGGTATGGGTCAGTTGGCCCCCTCGAACTGACTCACCCATGGCGGGTGGGGCGGCTTCCTCTAGGCGAGAAGCCAACGTGCATCCGGCTGAACCGAGCACTAACGACAGGCATACGCAAAACGACGACGAGACAACAAGAGACTAAGGAAATGATTTGGACTTTCATATTCACTATCCCTGCTGAGGCTGTGTTTGTCGAGCAGCGTGCGGCACAGTTCCACCAGCTATCGGGTGCCAGATGCCTTTCACGTAGGGAAGTGGTGTGGATGCAGAGTGGTGGCGCTTCGCCGTCCTGGTCCCCTGCTCTGCCCTCATCTATTGAAAGGTTAGGCTGCTCGTCGTACCTTGTATTCGCTGCGAAGCACCGGTTATAATTACCCTGGTCTATTTTCTGGATCTAGATGGGAATGCAGCATACAAGTTCACGATTCGCGGACTATGAGGCGGCCAGCAACCGAGCAAGGCTCCATGTTGAAGAGAATAGGCAGTCGTTTGCCAAGTATACACGTGAACCCCTGCTCAAACTCCCGCGGGAAGCGTCAGTTACAAGTAGCTATCTGCCTTCAAGTGCAAAAAGAATCTCTCTCACCGGCTGTACGGTCTCTGTGCGCGCCCAATCCCGCTGCAGTTCACACATCAGCTGAACCACGTTTGTGGGTTGTGCGCCAGCCTGCAAGATGCGGCTGCCGCCCGGCCCGTTGAGCCTCGACGGAGGTGCCACCGTTGCTCGAGTTCCGCCATGCTGAGAAGTAAATCGGTTTCTTGAACAGCCACTAGCAGTAAGAGGCCACCCGCTCCTTCGCGGCACTGTGGTTCGATGTCAAGGTTCGCCTCAGGTTTTTCCCTGAGAGGCGTGGCTCGGCTTCCCAGTCCAAGCGCGGCACGCGTCGCATTCAGGTGACTGATGCTCACCACGATGCCGCAGCGGTTCTGGAGGGCCTGCTGCACGATCCGACTGGGTGTGCCTGGAGCGGCTTGGCAGTGGTCTTTGAGGCATTGTTGCACGGGTCCGCGCAGTTTGGCTGGGTGTCCATGCCTGCCATCTCGCAATCCCGCTTCGCGCTTTCCGTCCGTACTTTTTGCAGGAGGCGATAGGCTGCTGACCGACTGATCTGGACTCCTGCCATCGTTGCGGCTTCCTGCCACAAATGATCGGCTTACATGAGCGCGATCAGCTGCCCTTTGGCTGCGCGGTTGTGCTCCGCTTCCATGGACCTGTTTCCTCTCACGGCTTGTATACCGCTTTACGTTCGAGCGAACAAGAGCATCTCGCTCGCGCCATCGAGCTGGGTGGTGACGTGCTATGCCGACAGACCACCGTCTGCTTTGCCATCCGCCCGAACGTTAGGCTTGCGCAAGCGAGAGCAGTCGCTCCACGTTGAGATGACTGATCTTCTCCTTATCCGCCGGGCTGAGGGAGGCGTGATCGAGAAAAGCTCGCCCCTGCTCATTCGTGCTGAAAGGATAATCGACCGAGAACATGATGCGGTCGGCCCCCATCACCTGCATGGCGAGCAGGAGCGGTGGATCGGTGAAGAAACCGCTAGTCGTAATATGGAAGTGGTGCAAAAAGTACTCCGACACCGGCTGCTGCAGCTGCTTTGCCATGGGCGTGAGCGTGTCATCGATGCGCGCAAGCATGAACGGAATCATCTCTCCCATGTGCCCAATGATGATCTGCAAGGTGGGCAGGCGATCGAACACCCCGGCCAGGATCAGCCGCAGCGCATGTATCCCCACCTCGGAGTGCCAGCCCCAGCCGGAAGTCGAGAGGACAAACTCCACGGCCGGGTCCAGGCCGGTGTAATAGGCTTCTCGTACGGGTGCAGGTGGCATCGTAGGGTGTAGATAGATCGGCACGGAGAGCGCGGCAGCCCGCTCCAGAACGGGCAGGAAGGCCGGGTCGTCCAAAAAACGTCCGTTCGTCGTGCCGAAGATCATCGCGCCTTGCAATCCCAGTGAACGCACCGCTCGTTCGAGTTCATCGACGGCCGCTCCTGGCTCCGTCATCGGCAGGGTAGCAAACCCGGCGAACCGATCGGGATGAGCGGCACAGGCGGCGGCTACTTGATCGTTGGACTCCCGCGTCAGCTGCACCCCCGCGTCACCAGAACGCGGCGCGAGGCTTGACCCGATGTCGGAGAGCACCTGGAGATCGATCCCGCTCGTGTCCATGTCCTGCAAACGCAGGGTCTCCAGATCAGCGAGCCTGGCCTGTCGTTCTGCTGTCATCGTTGGCGGTGGCTGCCTGCCGCCTCCCGGGCTTGAGGCATTGCTCTGTATGACTTCCCTGAATCCCCTAGACAGACAGTGCTCTTCTAGTGCAATGGTTCGCATGCTGGCTCCTTTCCCTCTCGTTCCTTGATCATACGACGTAAAACGCACGTTGGGAGAGTGTGTGGAGTGGCCCTTTCTCAACCTCATCAGGCTTAGTGTAGTATGGATGTGTATCCCTACAAACGGGAAGGGCTCCTATCAGACCTCCGTTGTTCCCCTTCCCTGAGGCAGGGAAGGGGGCTGCTAGGTTATTAGGTCGCCAGCGCCGCGCGCACCCGAGGCGGCGTGAACGGCACCTGACGCAGCCGCGCCCCCGTTGCCGCGTAGATCGCGTTGGCGATCGCCGCAGCCACCGTCACCGTCGCCGGCTCGCCCGCGCCCATCGGCGGCTCGTCGGGCCGGTCGAGGAGCGTGATGTCGATCTCCGGCACCTCGGAGAAGGTCAGAATGGGGTACGCCTCCCAGTCCAGGCTGGTTTGCCCGCGCACATCGAAGCGCACCTCCTCTTTGAGCGCCCGGCTCAGCGCCTGCAGCACGTTGCCCTCGATCTGGTTGCGCACCCCGTCCGGGTTGATGATCAGCCCGCAGTCGTGCGCCACCGTGATCCGCCGCACGCGCACGGTGCCGGTCGCTGCATCCACCGCCACGTGCGCCACCATCGCCACGTAGGCCTGGTCGTTCTCATAGCGCGCGAACGCCACGCCGCGCCCCTCGCCGGTCGGCAGCGCCGTGCCCCAGTCGGCCGCCCGCGCCGCCGCTTCGAGCACCTCACGTCCGCGCGGATCGTCGAGGTGACGCAGGCGGAACGCCAGGGGATCGGCCTCCGCGGCGGTGGCCAGTTCATCCATGAATGACTCGTTGGCGAAGGTGTGGCCCACGGCACCCAGGCTGCGCATCGAGGACGTCCGCAGCGGCGGCTGTGCGATCCAGTGCACCGTCACCCGCTGGGTCGACAGCCGATAGTTGGTCGGCGCGTTGCGGTCGCTGCCGAGGAAGAACCGCCCCGGCTGAGGCGGCACGCCGCGTACCTCGCGTCCCGCCAGCAGCCCGAGCGCCTCGCGCGGCCGGTTGAAATGCGGGGGCGACCACGCCTTGTAGTCCCAGGCCACGATGCGGCCCTCGTCGTCAAGGCCGGCGTGCACCGCCAGCAGCATCGCTGCCGCCTTCGGCTCCCCGGCGAATTCATCCACACGCGACCACTGCACGCGCACTGGCCGCCCGACCGCCCGCGCGAGGAGGGCCGCGTCCGCCGCCACGTCCTCCGATCCGTTCTGGCCGTAGGCGCCCGAGCCCTCCATGAAGATCACACGCACGCGCTCGGGCGGCAGTTCCAGCAGGTCGGCCAGCGCGCCGCGCAGCGGGTAGACGCCCCCCGAGCTGGCCCACACGGTCATCACGCCATCGCGCAGCTCCGCCACCGCGCAGGACGGCCCGATCGAGGCGTGCGCCTGGAACGGCTGGCGATAGACCGCCTGTACGCGCTTCGCCACCTGGCGAAGCGCGGCCTCCACATCCCCGTGCTCCGCCACGGTCTGGTCGGCCGTGACGTGATCGCGCATCCAATCGTAGAGCGACTCCTGGGGCGGGAGGTCCGCCGGCTCGTCCCACGAGACTTTGATCTGGGTCGCCGCCTTGATCGCCTGCTCCTCGCGCTCGGCGACCACGCCGATGAAGTTGCCCAACCGCACCACCTGCGTGTCGCGCACCGAGCTGTCGTCCATCGTCAACACGCGCGCGCCGTCAACGCGCGACCGCACCACGCGCCCATGCAGCATCCCCGGCAGCCGCTGGTCATGCACGAAGCTTGGCGCGCCGAAGGCTTTGCCCTCCAGGTCGACCCGCTGCGCGCTCATGCCGACGACGTGGTACTCCTCGACGCGCTTGACCGCGGCACTGCCGGTGATCGTGCGGTCGAAGGGACGCCCCCCTTGCAGCTCGCCGTAGCCCACCCGGAGGTCCGGGGCGCCGCGCACGCTCACCACGCCCTCGTGGATCTCGAGCTGCGGAAGCTTCGCGCCCAGGTGGGCCGCTGCGCGCTCCACCAGCGCCTGGCGCGCCCCCGCAGCGGCCTTGCGGAGCTGCGCTCCGCCCATCTCGATCGTCAAGCTGCCGGCGGTGTAGCCCTCGTCTGGCGTGCGGCTGGTGTCGCCCATGACCATGTGGACGCGCGCGAGCGGCACGTCCAACTCCTCGGCCACGATCTGCGCTAGCGCCGTCCGCACGCCCGTGCCGGTCTCCACCTTGCCGCTGTAGGCGGTGATGGTGCCCTCAGGCTCGACGGCGATCCAGTCGTCCAGGCGCATGCTCGCTGCCGGGCCCCCCACCGACCGCTGCGGCGACTGCGTCTCGGCCTGGCCGAGGCTTGTCACATTGGCAGCCTGGGTCGCGTCTCCCGGAGCTCCCTGTCGCGGTGCCGCTCCGCCCTGCTCATCCTGCGCCATCAGGCCCCTCCTTCCCACATGAGGTGCTCGGCCCGCCGCACCGCGCGCAGAATGCGCACGTGCGCTCCGCAGCGGCAGAGGTTGCCGTTCAGTGTCTCGCGGATCTGCGCGTCCGTCGGATGGGGAGTGCGCCAGAGCAGCGCCGCCATCGAGATCAGCAGGCCGTTCGAGCAGTAGCCGCACTGGGCGGCCTGCTCATCGAGAAACGCCTGCTGCACGGGATGCGGCTCCTCCG
>DASZGZ010000389.1:0-2586 GCA_035938355.1 Acidobacteriaceae bacterium | reverse complement strand
TCGCCCGTAGCCGGTTGTAGTGCACGACCATGCGCAGCACGTTCAGGAGTTGGCGCTTGTATTCATGGATGCGCTTTACGTGACAATCGAAAATCATGTCCGCATCGACACTGATGCCGGCGACGCTCTTGAGCCAGTGGGCGAGGTGACCCTTGGCGATACGCTTCGCTCGCAGAAACTCGGCGCGAAACGCGGAGTCGGCCGCTAGAGGACGGAGTCTCCGCAGCTGGTCGAGGTCGGTAATCCAGCTCTTGCCAATGACACTCGAGATAGCGCTGCTGAGTGCAGGATTAGCAAGGCTCAGCCAGCGCCGTGGTGTCACGCCATTGGTTTTGTTATTGAACCGGTTGGGAAAAATCTCGGCGAGATCGCGCACGGTGGTGGTTCGCAAGAGCTCAGAATGTAGCGCCGCCACACCGTTCGTGCTGTGTGAGCCGACGATCGCGAGGTTCGCCATGCGCATGTACTTTGTCGCGCCCTCTTCGATCAGACTGACCCGTGCCACCCGCGCTTCATCACCGGGAAAGCGTGACCGCACCTCCTCCAGGAACCGCCGGTTGATCTCGAAGATGATTTCGAGATGCCGTGGCAAGAGCAGCTCAAAGAGCTGCAAAGGCCATTTTTCCAGCGCTTCGGGCAGCAGGGTGTGGTTCGTATAGGCGAGTGTGCGAACGGTGAGGGTCCAAGCCTCATTCCACCCGAGGCGCGCTTCATCCAGCAGCAGGCGCATGAGCTCCGGCACGGCAAGCGCCGGATGGGTATCGTTCAGCTGGATGGCGACCTTATCCGGCAAACGGGCCCAGTCCTCGTTCGCGACCCGGAAGCGCCGCGCCAGGTCAGCGAGTGAGCAAGCCACCAGAAAGTACTCCTGTACGAACCGCAGCCCCTGACCGCGCACGTTCGAATCGTCGGGGTACAGTACGCGGCTGAGCGATTCGGCGGCCAAGGTGCCGGTCAGCGCCGCGACGAAATCACCGGCGCTGAAGCGCTGCAAATCGAAGTCCTCCGGGGCGGCTGCGCTCCAGAGCCGCAAGGTATTGATGGTCTTGCCGCCATACCCGACGACGGGCCGATCATAGGGAGTGCCGATCAGGGTGCAGGGACGCCCTGGCAAGAGCTCGAGATTTCCCTCCCGCAGCGTGAACGAGCAGCCGAACTTCACCTCGACGCGCTCATCGGGCCGGGCGATCTCCCATGGGTCTGGATGCCGCAGCCACTTGTCCGGCTGCTCCTGTTGCCAGCCATCGCGAATCGACTGCGAGAACATGCCGTACTCGTAACGTAGCCCGTAGCCCATTGCGGGCAGTTGTAGCGTCGCCATCGAGTCGAGGAAACAGGCCGCCAGCCGCCCAAGACCACCGTTGCCCAAACCCGGATCGGGTTCGTTGTCCAACACACCGAGCCAGTCGATCTGTTTCTGGATGACCGTTTTCTCCGCCACGCTCTCCAGCAGCAGATTCATCACATTGTTCGAGAGGGAGCGCCCGAGCAGGTACTCCATGGACAGGTAATAGACGCGCTTAGGATTCTGCTCAACGTGCGTCCTTGTAGTGAGTACCCAGCGCGGCGCAAGCACGTCGCGCAGCGAGAGAGCGAACACCTCGAATTGATCGCGAAGCGTGGCCGCAGACGGGTCGATGACCTTGTCGAAGATCAGGCGGCGCTCATAGAAAGTGTCGTCCGTTCCAGAGAACTCGATGGGACCGCACCCGTACTGTGCCAATGGGTCCGATACGGCGTTGCTGCTGGCCGCGGCCGGGACGATCGACTGATGCTCGTGAGTGAGCGGATCAGCCGACGATTTGCGATCCGCCATCGACATAGACTGTCTCTCCATGGTCAACCCGAACACCACGTAGCTCGCATATCCACCGGTTAAGGCCGCTGCTCGCTGCGCACCTTCTGCCACGACACAGAGATTTGGACTGCCTCCCCGAGAGAGCGTGCCGCAGGTTCGGCATTGCCGTTCTCGGAGGATTTGGATAATGCACCCATTCCGGGACAAAAGACTCGGATGAGGTTCGCTTGCGGCAGCAGCTCATGAAGCTGCTGGCTGATCGAGTCGGCGCGCTCGCGTTCCGGGCTGGGGAAAGCGCTCACCAGAAAGACGATGGCAACGCCGTCGGGGTCCGCGCCAGGCGGCAGCCCGGCATCTATTTCTGCGGGCGAAAAATGCCGGGCGTCTATTCTCTCGCTGCGCAACAATCGCACGAGCAGCTCGGCCGCAAGCTCATCGGCTGGCGAACCCAGCGCCATGCAGATGACGATGGACTCGCGGGCCACGCCGAGCGGACCCTGCCATTTGCCGGTCAGTTGCTCGCACTGTTGACGCAGCCAGCGTCCGGCATTCACCTCCTCGAGCACCGCGCCTCGATGACGGCGTTGCAGGAGCTTGAGGTTGTTGCCGCTGAGCGCGCCAGCGACATCGACGATGACGCGGCGAATCTTCAGTTGCTGATCCCCGGTAGTGGCGCCCGCCTCTGCGTCGAGCCGTGCCAAGTGCAACGCCGGAATCATCACGCGATCGCAGTACGCCGCGAGCGAATCATTTTTCAGAAACGCGCGCGCATTGGCGATGATCTCGTG
>DASZGZ010000388.1:0-4423 GCA_035938355.1 Acidobacteriaceae bacterium | reverse complement strand
AAAACCAACGGGCAGAGGGAAGCGCAGTTCACCTTTGTGCGCCTTGTTGAGCTTACCGCCGTGGAGGCGCGCGCGGATAATGTGTAGCTCCGCCTGGGCGAAGGTGCCTTTCATGCCGAGGACAAGGCCGTCGTTGAACTCGGCTGGATCGTAGCAGCCATCCTCGTCGATCACGAGTGTTCCGGTGATGGCGCACAACTCGAGCAAGCGATGCCAGTCTTGGTTCGAGCGCGCCAGGCGCGAGACTTCCAGGGAGAAGATCGCACCGACTTGACCCATGGCGACGTCGCTGACCAGAGCCTTGAAGTCTTCGCGATGGGTCGTTCGCGCGCCGGACTGGCCGAGATCCCGGTCGAGGATCCGGATCCGCTCCGGACTCCAGCCGAGAGACTGGGCTTTGCTCGCCAGATTGTATTGGCGCTCCGTGCTCTCCGGGTTGAAGCGAACCTGTCCCGGCGTTGATTGGCGAACGTAAATGCAGGCTTCCCGTGACAGATGTCGATCGGCGATCTTGGAGGTCATCATTGTCGGCGCCTTCCGGTTCGAACGGCGGGGCGCCGGCGGCAAGATAGGATTCGACCATATCGGCGAGGATGGCGCCCGCCTTGGTGAAGTCGAAAGCGGCGACGGCGGGGTCCATCTAGTCGAGAGGCTCGCGCCGCCGCAGCAGTTCGGCGTTGATCGCGCAGATGTCGTTGAGCACCTCGCGTACTTTGCGGAAGTTGGCGAGGAATTCGCTGACTTCGGCACAGGCGGCGTTCGGCACATAGCCCATCCGCGGCCGCTGCCCGGTGGTGCTGATCGATAGATAGCGTTTGGGCCCGTGGCCAGGTCCATTCGCGCAATGGCAGCCCGGCCGTCCGCAGCGTTTGAAGGTCTCGATCAGCGAGCCGCGCAGCACGTACTCGAGCGAGGGCAAGTTGCGCAGGAGTTTGCGGCGACGCTTGCGCAGAGCGGCGGAAGACACGTCCTTCAAAACGATCGGACCAAAGAGAACACTGGTCCGTCGATTCTCTCAGACCGCGAGTCATGGATCAATGCTCGCCGAGGACCGACTCAATAAGGACTCAACCAGCTCCGCCAAAGCGATCAGACCCCAAGCATCGATGACTATCGGTTGGATGCAGGGTGCAGCCCGCACGTCTGGAGCCGCCCAATCGGTCCACTCACGGATCATGGCGAAGCTGCCGAGGTCGGGGTGACGCAGGCTCAGCGTCTCGACGCCCGAAACTCTTCGAATCTTCAGAACGAGGAAGCGTTGGCCTCGTAGTGGATGGAATGGATGCGTGACTTCAGCGGAACCCAAAGGCTGGCGGGACTGGAGTGCAGTTCGATGTGACTGTGCCCACGGTGCTGGATCGGCTGATCCAACAGGCGATGCATCAGGTGCTGATGCCGATCTTCGACCCAGACTTCTCCACCTCCTCCTATGGCTTCCGGCCAGGGCGGAGTGCGCTCGATGCGGTGCGCGCAGCACAATCTCACATCGCTGCGGGCGGACGCATCGTCGTAGATTTTGATTTGGAGAAGTTCTTTGGTGCGCCGGGCGACCGGCAGGAGGTGAGTGGTGCAAGTCCATTGCAGTGAAGGTCTAGCAAACCACACTGACCCCGAGTCATGCACGTGCGGCCGCGAGGCAGTACGCGAAGCGTTGACAGGGATGCGTGCAGGCCAGCCATTGAGCGGCGTAAACTCAGTTCGGAGTGCCGATGCTCTCAAAGAGGCAGAAGGCAACATGGACCGGCGCGCTAGTGCGAGCGCCGGCCCAGCTCCGCGTCGTCTGAGACCCTGGCACGTACGTACCTCTCCTGCACGGGAACCGGGAGATCTCCGTACCCGCCCCAGGAAGCCGATCCTGGGGCCGCATCGGGAAGACCTGAGGTCGTAGCCGATGATGCACGGGGCGGAGAAGTCGGACTCGCCGATAGTACCTGTGAAGCCGGCGAACAAGGCGGAGCAATCCGCGGCGGAGTCGGTGGAGGGAGACGGCGGGACCAAGAGGAATGTGGAACTGCAAAGCACGGCCCGGACCCAGAGTCGGGCAGCCGTGTCACAGGCGCAGGACCGCATACGTGGAGCCGTCACCAGGAACAGGAAGGAAAAGCTCACAGCACTCCTGCACCACGTCAGCATCGACGTCCTGCGGTGGGGTTTCTTCAGCTTGAAGAAGCGCGCCGCACCAGGCGTCGACGGGGTGACGTGGGATCAGTACGCGATAGATCTCGAGGCCAACCTCGCCGATCTCCACGCACGGGTCCATGCAGGGAGGTACCGAGCGCTGCCATCCCGCCGGAGGTACATACTGAAGGCGGACGGCAAGCAACAACGGCCGCTCGGCATTGCCGCGATCGAGGATAAAATCCTCCAAGCGGCGGTGGTGGCGATCCTCACGCCAATCTACGAGGCGGAGTTCCTGGGCTTCAGCTATGGGTTCCGACCCGGGCGTAGCCAACATGATGCGTTGGATGCGCTCGCGTTCGGGATCAAGGCACGTAAGATCTGCTGGATTCTCGACGCCGATATAGCGCGGTTTTTCGATTCTTTGAGCAGAGAATGGCTCATAAGATTCGTCGAACACCGGATCGGCGATCGTCGGATCATCCGCCTGATCCAGAAATGGTTGAAGGCGGGCGTGCTGGAAGAGGGCCGATTGATCGAGACGACGGAGGGCACGCCGCAAGGGTCAGTGGCATCACCACTGCTTGCAAACGTGTACCTCCACTATGTCTACGATCTTTGGGTCCAACAATGGCGCAAGCGCCATGCGACCGGCGACGTGATTGTCGTGCGATATGCGGACGACACGATCGTCGGCTTCCAGCACCAGCAGGACGCGGAGCGCTTCCTGAACGATCTCAAAGAACGCCTGGCCAAGTTCGCCCTGAGCCTGCACCCGGAAAAGACCCGCCTCATCGAGTTCGGCAAGTTTGCTGCTGAACGTCGAGCGAGACGGGGCGCTGGCAAACCGGAGACGTTCGACTTCCTGGGCTTTACTCACTACGCCACCAGCAAGAAGGACGGCCCCGGCTTCCAGCTCGGGCGCAAGACGCAGCGCAAGCGAATGCGATCCAAGCTTCGCGAGATCAAGGAGACACTCCGGCAGCACAGGCACAAGTCGATCGACGAGCAGGGACACTGGCTGGGCACGGTGATGCGAGGCTACTTCGCCTACTTCGCGGTGCCGACCAACACCCCCGCACTGTCCGCCTTCTGCCATCACGTCACCGTCCGGTGGCTCCGGAGTCTGCGGCGACGCAGCCAGCGCCACCGGCTGACGTGGAAGCGGATGGGCGGCTACGTCGAGCGGTATCTCCCGCCTGTGCGCGTGCTGCACCCGTGGCCGGAGGAACGATTCCGCGTTGCTTACTCAAGGTAGGAGCCGAGTGCGCGAATCGTGCATGCTCGGATCTGTGCGGGGGGCGCGGGGTAACTCGCGTCCCTACCGCGACACCGGGTGAACCACGATGTGCTTCTCGCACGCGTGGCGCGCAAGGTTACAGACAAGCAAGTGCTGCGACTGATCCGTCGCTACCTGCAGGCCGGGTTGATGATGGACGGGCTGGTGACGGCACGGACCGAGGGCACCCCGCAAGGCGGCCCGCTCTCACCGTTGCTCTCAAATATCCTGCTCGACGACCTCGACAAGGAATTGGAGAGTCGTGGTCACTCGTTCTGCCGCTATGCCGACGATTGCAATGTGTATGTGCGATCATGGCGTGCCGGCAAAAGGGTCATGGCCTCGATCACCCGATTCCTCACCGAGCGGCTTCGGCTCACGGTCAACGTCGCGAAAAGCGCCGTCGACCGGCCTTGGAACCGCAGCTTCCTGGGCTACACCGTGACCAACCACATGCAACCGCGCCTACGGGTGGCAGTGCGCAGCGTGGCTCGGTTGCGGGATAAACTCAGAACCGCGTTCCGCAAAGGCCGCGGACGGTCCATGGCGCACACCGTCGAAGACCTCGCCCCCATTCTGCGTGGCTGGATCAACTACTTCCGGCTGGCTCAGGTGAAGGGACCCTTCGAGGAACTTGACGGCTGGCTGCGGCGCAAGCTGCGCTGCATCCTATGGCGCCAGTGGAAGAAGCCGCGAACGCGGGCCAAGAAACTGACGCAGCGCGGGCTCGACGAGGCGCGCGCATGGCAAGCGGCCTACACTGGCCGCGGTCCTTGGTGGAACGCCGGGGCCAGCCACATGCACGACGCCTACCGCAACGCCCACTTCGACCAGCTCGGGCTGCTCTCACTCTTCGACATGCATCGACGCCTACACCACGCATCATGAACCGCCGTGTACGGAACCGTACGCACGGTGGTGTGGGAGGAGGGGTGCTGCAAGGTGCCCCTCCTACCCGATCTTGATAGAGGAGTGCTTGTCCAAGGTGATCCTCTTTGGCGAGCGCTCCCTGCGGCGAGCCTTGAG
>DASZGZ010000387.1:0-4726 GCA_035938355.1 Acidobacteriaceae bacterium | reverse complement strand
TCACAAGTGAGACGCCATGTCTGAGCATGTTTCATCGTTAAAGTTGTACATCGGCATCTGGCTCGCCCTGTTGGCTGGCACCTTGCTCACCGTGATTGCGGCCGGCATCGATCTTGGGCCCTTCAACGCGGTAGTGGCACTGACCATCGCCACCATCAAGGCGACTCTCGTCGTCCTGTTTTTCATGCACGTGAAGTACGCGCACGAAAAGCTCACCAAGGTCGTGATAATCTCCGCGCTCTTCTGGCTGGCAATCCTGCTGGCGCTCAGCATGGCGGACTATACGACGCGGCTGTGGTCGTAGCAGAGTCTGCACCGCAGCGGTCGCCGAGAAAATCTTAAACCGCAAAGTCCGCGAAGAAGGACCGCAAAGTCCGCCCAAGCACCATCCGAAACAGTTCGCGTTTCTTCGCGCCCTTTGCGTCCCCTTAGCGTTCTTTGCGGTTAAGGGCTTGGGTTTTCTTGGCCGTTGAACACGGAACCGCGATGTTAATTTCCCGTGCGTGGTGCCAAGACCGGCGCCTGCTGCGGCTTCTTCGAAGCCCCGAGGTCGACCACGGTAATCTTGCCATCAGTCACGATGCCGTCCCCGGTTGCATTCGAAGCCTTCTTCGGAGCATGCGGACGATCCACGTCGAGGTAGGCCACCGCCATCCCCGAAAAAAGAAGATCCGACTGGATCCAGTCGCGCTCGCGATCGATGTGTGGATCGATACGATGGGTCCACTTGGTGTAGCCGCGGCTGCTCTCGGTGGCAATGTCGTGGGTGGCCGCCCCGATCCAAACGTCCTGCCCCTTGTAGGTCTTCTTCAGTTTCCAGATGCGAATGTGGTGGCGCTTGGCGAAGGTATTGAGTGACTTCTGGAAGGTCAGGTCTGGCGCCTGACCATTCAAGAGCAGGGTGGACATCGGAGCTGAGTTATACCCGGTGTTTCGCACCGTTGCCTGAGCCACCTTGAGCGCCGCCTTCACGCCCAGATCGTCCGCTTCAATCCAGTGGGACTCCGTGAAGGAGGACGCCAGGCGCTGTTTACTGCCAATGAAGATCAGGTTGGTCAGATCTGAAGGAGTCTTGTTCGTGGCGGTTGTGCGTAAGGGAGCGGTCTGCACGATGCTTTGCAGGTCGGGATCCATCGCGAGCTGGGTAAAACCGGTCCAAGGCTCTTTCTGCTTCAGCATGGAGGGGCGCACGATCTGGATCTGCAAATCGGTGCTGGCGGGAAAGAAAATCTCGCGCCGAATCGAAAGTCCGTACACCGTCTGCACACCCTTGATGGCGTATCCGGCGAAGGGGTTCGCAGCGCTCAAGCCGGCGAAGATGAGCGAGGCCTTCTTCGAAGCGTGCGGTTGGATGATGCCAAGAATTTCGTTGTTGCGGATGGTCTCGCGAGCGTTATCGACTTCGAGCACACGTGCATACAAAGGCGACACCTGGCCGCCCTTGTGTACGACGTTCGAGAAATCCAGCACCAGGCGCGGGCGCGAGTACTTGTCGGGCGCCTTCGTCGCAAACAGGATCGTGCCGTTGACCTTGGTGCCTGGCGGCACCAGCAATTCTCCCTCGTTGCACACCAGCTTTTCTCCATCCCGGCACAAGGGATAGGTCACAATCCCTTGAATGGGATCGCCCGTGCGGGAACGGTCACTGTACACCGGGGTGGTGAGGCGAATGCTGAGGGTCGCGCCGGGAGAGAGGTCAGCTTTGCGCGACAGGCTGACGGCCTTGGGCACGTTCGATGCCGGAGACAGCATCTGCATCTGGTCGAAGAAACGGAAGGTCGCTACAAGAAATCCGCTGGTGGCGCCATTTTCCATTAAGAGCGTTTGCATCTCGAAAGTTGGCGAATAGAGCAGGTAATCGAGCGCGGTGTCCTGGTAGATGTCTTCGTGGTTGATGTCGATGCCGCGTTGAATGAGGGCATCGGCGATCTCCTCGTAGGCAACCGTCACCGACGATTTGGTCGCGTAGCTCGAACCGAACACCGCCCAATGCAATGCGGTGCGTCCCTCAGGATCGGTTTCCTTCACATCGGCGCCGCCGCCGATCAGCTTCTTGGCCTCGTCGAGATCGGCGAGGATGTCTTTCTCTTTGATCTCGCGGGTGGCGTTGTACAGCGCCTGCAGCAGCGGGGATTCCTTGGAGACGTCAAGATGGACGGCAGCCGGGGCGAGTTCGGCTTCGGGTGGATCGTCCGGAATCTCCGTGTCGGCGGCGGGCGCTACAGGTTTATCTGGTTCGGCAATTGCCGCCGAGGATTGAGCGTATACGGCAAACGGGCGCTCGACGGAGGGAGCGGCCGCGATGATGACGCACAGAGCGAAGAAGAGGGAGCCAGCCTTCGGCACCTGAGGCATACGGGAAGTCCTATGGTGAGATTCGGGGCCCTGTGCCGAGAAGGTGAAGGACTCGTGCGGCGCCGGCCTCGACGCAACAGCAACCCGCAGAGCCTTTTTCGGCGACCGCGGGATTATAGCCCAACTGAGCGGCGGCAAGTAATCGACCCTTTGGTTTTTGCGTGAGCAATGCGGACCTCGCATTGTCCTTGCCACTAACGCAGTTTTCCGTGAACATGGATCGTCGAGACCTTCCATGCCACCGATTGATCCGCTGCCCGTTCTTTCTCCGCAGCAGGCCCACCAGTTTGCCGAACGAGCCCGAGCGGCCAAGTACGGCGACGTTGACGTGCGGGAACTCGAGGCTGCACTGCGGGCGTCTGTGAAGGGCGATGTCCGCTTTGATGCTTCAAGCCGCGCCCTCTATGCGACGGATGGCTCCAGCTACCGGCAGGTGCCGATCGGCGTGGTCATCCCGCGCGACAATGACGACGTCATTGCGGCAATAGCTACCAGCCGCGAGTTCGGAGCACCGGTTCTCCCGCGCGGTTGCGGCACGTCGCTCGCCGGCCAGTGCTGCAACACGGCGGTGATTCTCGACTTCACCAAGTACATGGCAGAGATTCTCGAGATTGACCCGCTGCGGAGGATTGCCCGGGTGCAGCCGGGAGTGATTCTCGATCACCTGCGGAACGCGGCCGAGAAACATCACCTCACATTCGCGCCCGACCCGGCCACGCATGATCACTGCACGTTGGGAGGCATGATCGGGAACAACTCCTGCGGCGTGCACTCGGTGATGGCGGGCAAGACCGATGACAACATCGAGGCGCTCGACATTCTGACCTACGACGGCGTGCGGATGCAGATTGGCGCGACTTCGCCGGAAGAACTCGAGCACATTATTCGCGAAGGCGGGCGTCGCGGCGAAATCTACGGCAAGCTGAAGACGATCGCCGCGACCTACGGCGAGTTGGTGCGGCAGCGTTTCCCGAACATTCCCCGGCGCGTTTCCGGCTACAACCTGAACTATCTGTTGCCGGAGAACGGATTCCACGTGGCACGAGCGCTGGTTGGATCGGAAGGGACCTGCGTCACGATTCTTGAGGCGACTTGCCGGCTGGTGGAGAGTCCTCCGGAGCGAGTACTGCTGGTACTCGCCTATCCCGATATTTACCAGGCAGCGGATCACGTACCCGAGGTCATGGCACACAAGCCGATCGGGCTCGAAGGAATCGACGACCTGCTGACCGAATACACCCGCCGCCGTGGCATCAACGCCGAAGGGCTGGCGCTGTTGCCGCCCGGTGGAGGATGGCTGCTCGCAGAATTCGGCGCCCAGACACAAGCGGAGGCCGAGGCACAAGCTCGGGGCCTGATGGAGACGCTGGGGCGGTCGACAACCGTACCTAATATGCGGCTATGCACCAAGGATGAGGCGAAGCACATCTGGACTGTGCGCGAGTCGAGCCTGGGTGTCATTTCTCATGTTCCCGGAGAGCCATTGAGTTGGGAAGGCTGGGAAGATTCGGCGGTGGCTCCGGAAAAACTGGGCGGCTATCTGCGCGACCTCAAGCACCTGATGGCCCGCTTCGGATATCACGGCACGCTCTACGGACATTTCGGTCATGCCTGCGTACATACCCGCCTGAACTTCGACTACGAGAGCGAGGAGGGGGTTGCGCGGTTCCGCGAGTTCATGAACGAGGCGGCCGACCTCGTGGTCAGCTATGGTGGATCCCTCTCCGGCGAGCATGGCGATGGGCAGGCGAGGGCCGAGCTGCTTCCGAAAATGTTCGGGCCGGAACTCATCCAGGCATTCAACGAATTCAAGGCGGCATGGGATCCGGAATGGAAGATGAACCCGGGAAAGGTCGTCGAGCCATATCGGCTCGACGAGAACCTGCGGCTCGGCCCCCACTACCATCCCGGGCACCCGCACACCCATTTCCGCTTCCCCCATGATCATGGAAGTCTCGCCCACGCCACCTTGCGCTGCGTCGGAGTCGGCAAGTGCCGGCACTACGAGGGCGGGGTGATGTGTCCAAGCTTCCGCGTGACGCGCGAGGAAGAGCAATCAACTCGTGGCCGCGCCCACCTGCTCTGGGAAATGGCGCAGGGCGACGTGATCCGCGACGGATGGCGGAGTGAAGAGGTCAAAGATTCGCTGGATCTCTGCCTGGCTTGCAAAGGATGCAAGAGCGAGTGCCCGGTGAAGGTGGATCTGGCCACCTATAAGGCAGAGTTTCTGTCGCACTATCACGAAGGCCGCCTGCGGCCGCTGAACCACTATGCGTTCGGCAACATCGATTTCTGGGCGCGGCTGGCTTCGAACGCTCCGGGACTCGCGAACCTCGCGACGCAGTTGCCCTTCCTGCGGGACATCGCCAAG
>DASZGZ010000386.1:0-5443 GCA_035938355.1 Acidobacteriaceae bacterium | reverse complement strand
CAAGCCACATCCCGAGCCTTATCTCGCCGGCGCAAAGCTCCTCGGCTTTGCACCAACCGACTGCCTCGTCATTGAAGATTCCCCTGCCGGCGTCACCTCAGGAAAGGCCGCTGGATGCCGCGTGCTGGCGGTGCTCTCGTCCCACACGCAGCCGGAACTCACTGGCGCAGACTGGTTCGTCGATTCGCTGGAACAGGTGAGCGCAATACTCGGGGACGACTTTTGGCTATCTATTCGGCTTGAAGTCTGACGCCGCGTAGCTTACTCGAATCGATACAGTGTCGCCTTCTCCGTGCGCAGCTCGCGTGGGTCGAATCGCCAGTACTCGCCCTGGTCGTTCTCGTCGCCATTCAGCCGCCGGCCCGCGATCCAACTCCCGTTCTCAAAACGACCTTCTTCAATGGTGCCGATCCCCACTCGCTTCGCCGCGGCATCTCGTGGTGTGAACTTCACGCGAAAGCCCTTGCCAATACCGAGAAACGCATCGGGCCCAGAGGACAGGATCATCCCGTAGCCTTCCGTGGCATGAGTGCCGAAGATCTCATCCAGGCTCACGTCTACCTCGTAACCCTGCATCACAAACAACGCCTCAGGCCGCGACTTATCCAGCACGAAGCCATGCACCTCGCCCTTGCTTTGTGCGTCGAGCAGCATCGGCTCCACCGAGGCGATCGCGTGATAGCTCACACGCAACGCATTCTCGCCGCTTTTCTCTTTTTCCGCTTGCTCTCCTGTGGCCGGCGTCGCCCAGTTGTCGATGCCGAATGGCGAAAACCCAATCGCAGCATGCTCACCCAGGATGTAGAACACGTTCGCCGCACCAGCTTCGCCGTCCCGCGTCTCCGGCAGAAACAGCGGATTGTCCGCACGATGATAGCGCCGCGCCCATCCGTAGACATCCGGCGAATACAAATCCGGCGCATAGATGTCGATCGCTCTGCCCGCAGCCTTCCACACATCCATCACACGCGGCTGCGGTCCCCCGCTGGGGTAGTCGCCCGGGATGGCGTCCACGCCACCCAGCCACGCATTCACATACATCGGCAGGCCGTACACCTCTTTACCCTGTGCCGCCACCGCCTGCACATACTTCGCGTAGTGCCATGCCATGAAAATCTCATCGGTGCGTCGTGAATCGCCAAAGACCTCGGTCCACGTACCCGAAGTCTTTGCGCCATTCTCCTCCCACAGCCTGCGTAACTCAGGGTTCAATGACAAATGATGCTGATCAAGGTAGCGCAGCAGCTCTACGGGCACTGCACCTGCAAACGCGCCATTCGCCACCTCGGAATGATCCCGCGCGCTGCCCAGGACACCCACTTCGTTCTCCACCTGCATCATCACCACTGTGTGGTCGTGCGCGTCCGCTTCGCGCAGATGCTGCATCAGCGCCGCAAAGGCGCGCTCGTCCGCGGCCAGTGTTTCCTCACCAAACGTGCTCAGGATATTCACGGGACGGCCGTCCTCGACTACGCGTGGAAAGCGCTTCGCATCCTGCTTCACCCATACCGGCTGATAACTGGACATTCCGTTCTTCCACGAAGCCAGCCACAGGAGGACTAAGCGCAGATGCTGTTTGCGCGCGGCGGCCAGCAGACCATCCACCAGCGTGAAGTCGAACTTGCCCTCCACCGGCTCAATCAGCTCCCAGCTCACCGGCGTGAGGACCGTGTTCAGCCCCATCGCCGCCAGGCGCGGCCACTCCGGCTCCATATAATCCAGGCTCGACGAACTGGAGTTATGGATCTCCGCGCCCAGCATCAGATACGGCTTGCCGTCCACGATCAGTTGTGTCGCCCCGCCACGCTTCGCCAGGTGCGGCGCGCCAGCGTCCTGCGCTTGAATCGCGAATGGGTAGCCAAGCAACAGAACTGACAAGGTAGGGAGTGCAAGAAAGCGGTATCTCATGGCACAGAAAATCTACCATCTCGTCCGGGCACGCGGACCATTCGCTGCTCGATTGGCCGCCTCTGCGAGCTTGGATCCCCGCAGCCGGTCGTGTTACCCTCCAGCTACAGATGAAGTTTCTCGCCCAGCCCGCGTCTTGTTGTTGTCGATAGCCACGCGTCGGCCACTGGCTGAGATACCATCTGTTTTCTTCTTTCGCAGATAGTCTTCTCTTTTTCACCACCTATAGTTATAAGTAGCGAAGACTCCAGGAAACTGCTTGCATCTGCTGTCCACATCTCCGTTGCGAATTCCGCCGCAGTCGCCTATAACCGCGCGCCGTGCCTGTCACTGCTGCGCCATTGATTGTTGCGCATGTTGTTGTTGTCGCCGGATGGACTGGGAGCGTCGCCAGAGTTAATCGGTTCCAAACGCTCCTCTTGACCAACGTCGTTTCATCACGTGATCTGGAGATCAGCGCAATGCGTTCCATCGCATCATCGGCCATCGCCGGTATCGTAGCAGCACTCGTAATTAGCGCCGCGCCGTTGCAGGCGCAGGTGGTCGGCGGATCAATCAGCGGCACCATCACGGATGCTTCCGGCGCCGCTATTCCTGGTGCCACGGTTGTCATCCGCAATCAGGAGACTGGCAGCCAGCGCCAACTCACGAGCAACGGAGAAGGCCTCTTCAGTGCGCCGTCGGTATCGATCGGTAGCTACAGCGTCATCGCGTCCAAAGGCGCATTCGCCCCGCAACAGCGGGACGGCATCGTCGTCACGGTTGGCCAATCGGTTCGCGTCAACCTTGCGCTCTCGGCAAGCGGTGGCAGCCAACGCGTCGAAGTCACGGACAAGCCTCCGGCGGTCGATATCACGACGCAGCAGACCAGCGGTCTCGTCGATGAACGCCAGGTGAAAAATCTGCCGCTCAACGGACGCTCCTACGATCAACTCCTCACTCTCAACCCCGCGACCGTGAATTACACGGCACAGCGTTCCGGCGGCATCGGGACCTCAAACTCGTCGGTTGGAAATATGTTCTCCGTATCGGGTCGCCGCCCGCAGGACAACCTCTACTTGCTCAATGGTGTTGAGTACACCGGCGCATCGCTCATCAACGTCACGCCCGGCGGCACCAGCGGCCAATTGCTCGGCGTCGATGCCGTGCGCGAGTTCAATGTCTCCAGCGACACCTACTCGGCTGCGCTCGGCAAACGCCAGGGCGCGCAGATCAGCATCGTCACCGCCAGCGGGTCGAATCAATTACACGGCTCAGCGTACGAATTCCTCCGCAACAGCGCGCTGGATGCCCGCAACTACTTTGACCAGCAGCATATTCCCGAGTTTCAACGCAACAACTTCGGTGGATCGCTCGGCGGCCCCATTCGCCGCGACAAGGTCTTCTTGTTCGGCAACTACGAAGGCTACCGGCAGAACCTCGGCCTCAGCAATGTGGCCCTTGTGCCGGATGCGAATGCGCGCCAGGGCTTCCTTCCCATTGGGCCCGGTGGCTCACTCGTCGACGTTGGTCTTGCTCCGGGCGTTCCTGATCTTCTGCAACTCTGGCCCGTGCCGAACGGTCCCGAGCTAACCAATCCATCCACGGGCCAGCCCACCGGCATCGCCCGTGCTTTCAGCAACCCGAAGCAGACCATTCGCGAAGACTTCGGCACCGCGCGTGCCGACTACAACCTCGGCGCAAAGGATCTCCTCTTCGGCGTCTACACCGTCGACGATTCCACCGCGCACACTCCCACGGCCAATCCCTTTGCCGTCATCGACGAAACACTGCGCGAGCAGGTCGCCAGCATTGAAGAGCAGCACGTCTTCTCTTCGCGCTTGCTCAACACGGCACGCTTCGGCTATTCTCGCGCATCGTTCTACTTTCTGGGCTCGGCTACAGTCGACGTTCCCGGCTTTGTGAGCGGCCGTCCTGTGGGCGCCATCGTCATCTCGGGCTCCACCGCCTCGAACGGCGCTTCGCAGATCACCGGCGCCGGCGGTAACGTGGGCAGCAACAACGCTGTAGCGCGCAACCTGTTCACCTTCGACGACCACGTCTACTGGACCTTCGGCCGCCACCAGATCGAAATCGGTGGATGGATCCAGCACCTCCAAAGCAACGACAACCTCGCGCAGAACCAGGACGGTCAGGCCTCCTTTGCCACGTTGCAGTCGTTCCTGCAAGGCACGATCAAGACTTTCACCATCGTCCCCTCGCCCACACCGCTCAACTGGCGTTCGTGGTTTGGCGCGGGCTACGTGGAAGATGTCTGGAAGGCGACGCCCCGCCTCGAACTTCGCGCCGGTCTCCGTGTCGAAAGCAGCAATGGTTGGAACGAAGCGCACGGCCGCGCTTCGAACTACCACTTCACCGATGGCATCATCGACACGAATCCCACCATCGGCTCCTCCGCCCTCACTGACAATCGCGCAAAGTTTCTGCCGCAGCCGCGCGTCGGGCTGGCATGGGATCCCTTCGGCAAGGGCACCACCGCCGTGCGCGCATCCTTCGGCCTGGAACAGAGCCTGCTGGACAACCTCAACTACCGTCTCGACCAGACAGCGCCTTACAACGCCACCCTCAGCTACTCAGGTACAACTGTGTCCAATCCGATCAAAGGGAAGGGCTCGATCTCGCCCTCGAATGTGCAGACCAATATCGCCACGCCGAGCACACTTGCCTGGACACTGAAGGTCGAGCAGCAGGTCGCCGCGCAAACTTCGCTCACTCTCGCCTATATCGGCTCGCACAGCTATCACCAGATTCTCTCATTGGATGAAAACGAGCCGGCCTTTGTCATTTGCCCGGACGCTGCCTGCTCGGCGTCGCTCGCCGCTGGCACGGTGTATTACCCAACGACGGTAAAGGCCAACCCCGCGGTCACCAACACTACTTCGTGGGTTTCAAACGGCAGTGCCAGCTACAACGCATTCGTAATCGATGTGCGCCGCGCGTACGCAAATGGCCTGCAGATCCGCGCCAACTACACCTGGTCAAAGAACCTCGACGATGGCTCTGCCTGGAACACCAGCGTCTCCGCGAACACGCCCGCCTTTGTCAGTGTTCCGCAGCGTCCCGATCTCGACTGGGGCCCGGCTGCCACGGACATTCGCCACATCGCATCCATCAACGGCTCATGGGAACTTCCTTTCGGCCGCGACCACCGCTTCGCTTCGAACCTCAGCCCTCTAGCCGACCACGTTGTCTCTGGCTGGACAGTATCGGCCATCTCCAACCTGCAGTCCGGCTTTCCCTTCACGCCGCAGCTCGGTTACAACCCAACCGGCTCCGGTGACACACGCAACCCGGTACGTCCGGATATCAATCCGAACTTCCACGGCTCGCTCTACGCCGGCGGATCGACGTCCTCGCGCGCGAATCAGTTCTTCAATCCTGCAGCATTCCTCGCGCCGGCCGCCGGTGCTGTAGGCAACCTGCGACGCGACACGCTTACCGGCCCAGGCTTCGCGAACCTCGACCTCTCGCTGGCAAAGTCCACCACCCTCCACGAGCGCCTGCATGCGCAGTTCCGCGCGGAGTTCTTCAACGT
>DASZGZ010000385.1:0-5241 GCA_035938355.1 Acidobacteriaceae bacterium | reverse complement strand
GGTAGCCCATCTCTTTATCGAAAGGCACGAACGAACCCGCCTCCGCGAATCGTGTGCCGCCGGCAGCAGGAATATCGCGGCTGTACTTTCCTGTGAGGAAGCCGCCAGCAAGCGGGCTCCAAACAAGGATGCCGATGTTGTGGTACGCGGCGAAGGACTGGAACTCGTATTCGAGGCCCCGGCCGACAAGGCTGTAGTACATCTGCGCCGTCACGAATTGTTCCAACCCTAGACGCTCCTGCAGCATAACCGCAGTGGCTGCCTGCCATGACATGAAGTTGGAGAGTCCGATATAACGGACCTTCCCCTGGCGCACAACATCGTCGAGCGTCCGCAGTGTCTCCTCGAGTGGCGTGTTGCTGTCCCATCCATGCACCTGGTAAAGATCGATGTAATCGGTCTGCAGCCGTTGGAGACTGCCCTCCACTTCGCGCATGATGTTCACTCGGGTCGCACCGCTTCGATTGAGATTCTCGCTCATGGGAAGCCGCACTTTGGTGGCCAGGACGATCTCCGCCCTCACGCCCTTCAAGGCATTACCCACCAGAGTTTCGCTCTCCCCGAGGCTGTACACGTCCGCGGTATCAATGAAGTTGATGCCCCTGTCGAGGGCTAGCTTCACCATTCGCGTTGTGTCCTCCTGACCGAGGTTACCCATGTTCATCTTGCCGCCGAACTGCATCGTGCCAAGCGCCACTTCGCTCACGATGAGTCCGGTATTCCCCAGTTTCCTATACTTCATCTCCCCTACTCCTTCCTCTGCAAACGAAAATTGCGATAGCGAATCGCGAATGTTTGCCCCAATTCAGACAGCGTTCCGTAGCTGCTGGAACAGTGGCTTGCTTCGCCGCGTCCGACAACTGCCCTGCCTCCATCTCTGGGCGTGTTCACGGCCTACTCTGTCTCTCCGGTCGGACTGGCTGTCGCATAAATCGCGTGCTGTTCTTTGGCGAACGACCGCAGGTTGTGCCCGGTGTATTGCTTGCGGGTTACGCGCGGGGCTCATGGCTTCAACCGGTTGGGGCTGGCAAGGTCTTGCTTGTGAAATCCGGGATCTGAATAGGAAGCAGAAGTCCAGTCTGCCGTGCCGACATGCTCGACCAGCATTTGACACTGCCGTAACAGCAGCCACGGGCAGTGATGCCGCTGCAACCGCTGAGAGCTATCTGTGTTGGCTGCCAGCATGTCGGCGGAACACGTCGCGTGCTCGGCGTACCCGCCAATGAACAAGGAATTGCTGGAGCCATACGCTGCGTCGCCGGGCGCGAGATATCCCGAACCTTGACTGCCCAGGGCTTTCGACAGCGCCTGCAACCTTGGTACCAAGGATTAGCGGGAGCGACAGCGGCAGGCGGTGACTCGTACGAGAAACTCTGCCGCCGTGGGATCCGTAGGATCCACGTCCTCGACGATGATCGAGTCAGGGGTTCCATGCTCGTGTATGCGAGCCGCACGCATGATCGACAGCTCAGTTGTGCGTTCGCCGGTGCCGCGTATGCGCCTCACCGGTTGCCAGTTCGCACGCCCGCCCCGCCCGCAGCAGCGGCCGAACACTTGGACGAACGTCGAGTCTCGAAGCCACTCGCCCAGCCCAAGTGCGTTGCGGAGAGAACGCCACCAGCCGATCCACGAGCCGCCGGTGGCATGCTCTCCAGGCGATCTACCTCGAGGTGCTCACCACCTTGACACTCTCGGCAGCCTTTTCGATCAGCGCGGCCACCGCCTTTGGTTTGGATACGTAAACGGCATGGCTCGCCTTGACCTCGACAACCGATGAGCCCGCGCGCTTCGACATCGCTTGCTGGGCGGTAGGCGGGATCATCCTGTCCTCGGTTGTAAGCAAGTACCAGCTCGACTTGCTCTTCCAGGCGGGCTGAGTGATGGCGCCACCCACCGCTTCAAGCCCCCAAGGCACCTGCGAGTTGGCCATGAATTCCGCCGTGCTCCCCTCAACGTCACCCGCAAAGCTTGCGGCGAATTTTGTCTGATCCAGCATCATGAACCCATCCTGCGGCGGCAGGATCGGCGGAACAGGGGCGCCCGGTGGAAGATTTTTGATCAGGCTACCCACGGACTCCCCCGCGTCCGGAGCGAACGCGGCGATATAGACCAGCGCGGCCACTTTGGGGTGGTTGCCCGCCTCAGTAATCACTGCACCTCCGTAGGAATGGCCGACCAGGACAACCGGCCGGTCCTGCGCGTCTATGACGTGCTTCGTGACTGCAACGTCACCCGCGAGTGATATCGTGGGATTCTGAACAATGCTCACGTTGTAGCCGTCTTTTCTCAGGATCTTGTACACGTGTTCCCATCCGGAGCCATCCACAAAGCCGCCGTGCACGAGGACGACGGACGTTGGGCGTGCACTTGCCATCTCTGTCATGAAGTTCTCCTTCAGTTCTGCTGTTGGGTGGCCATCAACTGGACAACCCGCGATCACGCGCTCGCGAGGTAGTTACACGCCTTATAGCCAGTGACACCGCACAGGCCAATAAAATACACCCGCGATATTCAGCTGACCTCGAGGACCGCGCTCAGCCGCTCAAACCTAGCACGGGCGCTAAGCACCAATCATGCGTGTGCTTGAGCTTTGGTAAAACCGACAACGATGGCCTTGTTCGAGCGCGCGATCGCTCGGTTTGGCTGCAGCACTTCGGCCCAGGCGCGAGCTCGAGTATCGCCGCCAATTTAACGAGGTGGGAGAAACAGTCGTGAAGGTGGGCCTCGTTCGCGCGCGTGGTGCTATGGCATTCTCGCAGGCGATTCGCCGGCGATCCTGGTGGGGGCCCAATTTTGCTTCGTCCCTGTAGAAGTTGATCAGGCAGAGATTGGGCGGTCGTTTCTCAACGGTGACACTCCAATGCCTGGCGGGTCGAACCGGGGCGCGCCCTTCAAGTCGCCCCACGTAGCGCAGTCACCGATTCACTTCGGAGGGCAAGACGCGCTCCCGAGCTCAACATGTTGCGAGTCAGGCAGATCCCCGGTAGGAAATTCCTGCCGTCCACCGCCGGTTGGCTGCACGCAGTCGTAGCTCAGAAGGTAGGCCATCACGGCGGGCGTATTCATCCGGCTTGAGCGAGCCTGCTGCGGTCAGAGGCATGGTTTGAACGACTACGGTGCGCAAACTGTGAGCCGTTAAGGTGTGAGCGCCCAAAACTGGGGCCTGTCAATGCCGGGGCTGAAACACCCTGCAAATTGGCGCCATGACAAACGGCGCAGTCCTTGGCGTAGATCTCGCCACCCTGCGCGACCTGCTGTCTGGTGTATGGTGCGGAGCCGCTGGACCTTTGCGGCGGCCCTTCGGACTCGCGGCCAGGACCCATGGATGCCTTGGCCAGCGCGACCTGTCCGGTGCTGCTGTTTACGATCGGGGCTGCATACCCACGTGTCAATCGTAGACTCGAGCTTCTCTGGAGAGACAGCGATTCCCTGCTGGTGGTTCGGCCTGCCGGACGAGGAGTATCAAGGGTGTTCTCCGGCTGACTCCGCGGCGGGCTTCACCACGGCGTGTAATGGCCGTTTCGTGTCGATCAATATCAGAGTGATTGGCGGAACGCCGATGGTGCAGCTGCATCGAAGTTGTCGCCGAGAAGCTCTCCGTTCTCGAATCCGTGTCCGACCTCTTTACTCCCACGGGCCGCGCGAAGATTCTTGTGACGCGCGCGCCAGGCGCTTTGGAAACTGTCCCGCCAAAGACCTTCGGATGATAATGTCCAAGAATCATCTCTCACGGAGAGGCCGCCTATGCCTGCAGTGACGGCCGGTCGCAGAACTTTCCGCTGCCGCGGTGGCCTCCAGTATCCCGTCGGTTACCTCGTCGCAGCGGCCGCAGTGCTTCTGGCCGGCTGCCACCATCGTGCGCCGCCCCCGGCCCCGCCACCGCCGAGAGTCTCGGTCGTCACGCTGCGTGCCCAGGCGGTGCCGATCATCACTGAGCTGCCCGGGCGCGTGACGGCTCACCGCACTGCCGACGTCCGGCCGCAGGTCAACGGCATCATCCTGAAGCGGTTGTTCGTCGAGGGGAGCGAGGTCAAGGCGAGCCAGCAGCTCTACCAGATCGACCCCGCCCCCTACAAGGCTCTCTACGACAGCGCGGTCGCGGCGCTAGCGGCCGCCAAGGCGCTCTCGGAACGCGACAAGCCGCTGGTCGATTCCAATCTGGTCAGCAAACAGGATTACGACAATGCCGAGGCCGCCAATCTGCAGGCGCAGGCCGCGGTGGAGACGGCGCGCATCAACCTCGTCTATACCAGGGTGCTGTCGCCGATCTCTGGCCGCATCGGCCGCTCCTTCGTGACGGAGGGCGCGCTGGTGACTGCCAACCAGGCGACAGCACTCGCCAACGTCCAACAGCTGGACCCTATATACGTGGACGTCACTCAGCCGAGCACCACACTGCTGCGCCTCAAGCGCGAGGCTGCCGCAGGCCTGCTCAAGCAGAACGAGGAGGGCAAGACGCAGGTGCAGCTCAAGCTGGAGGATGGCACTGATTACGCACACCCCGGCACCTTGGAGTTCTCCGAAGTGACGGTGGATCAGGGTACGGGCTCTGTCACGCTGCGCGCGCTGATGCCCAATCCCGAGCGTCTGCTGCTGCCCGGCATGTTCGTGCGCGAGCAGATCCAGGAGGGCGTGCGCCAGGCCGCGGTGCTAGCCCCGCAGCAGGGCGTCAGCCACAACCAGAAAGGCGACGCCAACGCGCTGGTCGTGGGCCCGGACGACACCGTGGAGCTGCGGGCGCTGCAGGTCGACCGCGCGATCGGGGACCAATGGGTCGTGAGCTCGGGACTGAAACCCGGCGATCGGGTCATCGTCGAAGGCATCCAGTCGGCGAAGCCGGGCAGTAAGGTGGCGCCCGAGGAGTATCAATCTCCCGAGAAGACCGTGCGGCAGGCGGGCGCGACGCCACCAACCGCCGCTGAATAAGCACTTGCCATGGTCAATTTCTTCATCGACCGCCCCATTTTCGCCTGGGTGTTGGCCATCGTCGTGATGCTCGCAGGCGCGCTCGCCATCACCACTCTGCCCATCGCTCAGTATCCGAGCATCGCCCCGCCGGCCATTTCCGTCCAAGTGACCTACCCGGGCGCATCGGCTGACGTCGTGCAGAGCAGCGTCACGCAGGTCATCGAGCAGCAGTTGAGCGGCATCGATCACCTGCTGTATTTCGGTTCGGAAAGCGATGCCGACGGGAGCATGACCATCACGCTCTACTTCGAGCAGGGCACCAATCCCGACATC
>DASZGZ010000384.1:0-5130 GCA_035938355.1 Acidobacteriaceae bacterium | reverse complement strand
CAACGCCCGCCCATTGTGAGAATGGACCGAGAGCCGACACGCCAGAGCAACTCTCATTGTCGCAAAGCACGAGAGCAGGAATCGAGCGAAAGCGGCACCGGGAATCGAGGTCGCCACGGGAACTCGCCGTTCAGGCCACTGCGCCTGCGGCGCGCTCTGTGGGGTTTGCTCCCTGTGGTCACTCACGCCAGGCTGGGCGGTTGACCTGGCAGCCCGCTCAGAGCAGATCCAGCTCCCAGGTTTGGGCTACGAGGTCTTTGCCGAAGCTGTGATGGGGCTCCTCGTGGACGAGCTGGAAGCCGGCCTGCTGGTAAATGCGGTGCGCGGCAGTGAGGATGCTCTGGGTCCACAAGGTGATCTTCCTGTAGCCGGCTTCGCGGGCGAAGCGGACGCATTCCGCCACCAGCGCGTGACCGAGCCCCATGCCGCGGGCCGACGGCTCGACCAGCAGGAGACGGAGCTTCGCTACGCCCTCGCGATCGGGATGCTTTACCAGGAAGATGTGGCCGAGGTTTTCGCCGTCGCGCTCGGCAATCCAGCAGCGCTCGCATGTGGGATCGAAGTGTTCGATGAAGTCGGCGACGACCCGGGCGGCCAGGGCCTCAAATCTCTCGTCCCACCCATACTCCTGCGCGTAGAGCAGCCCCTCGCGATGGACTACCCAGCCCATGTCGCCCGGGCGATGCTGGCGGAGAGTGAATGCCCTGAGATTGGATCCTGCGCCGCCAGGCGGAGTCTCGACTGTCATCTCGGTGCGATTCAGGCCGTCATCAGCTTCCTGCCAAGCAGGAAGAGCAGGATGGCCAGCACGATGCGGTAGACGGCAAAGATGACAAAGCCGTGACGGCGCACCCACATCAGGAACCACTCGACGACCAGGAGCGCGATGACGAACGAAACCGCGAAGCCGATGAAGAGAACGATCCAGCCATGACCGGTAACGACCAGGGGAGCGATGGCCTCTGCCACATCGGTGTGTTTGGGATGCAGGGTACGGAGCAGATCGTAGCCGGTGGCGGCGATCATGGTCGGGATGGAGACGAGGAAGCTGAACTCGAGCGCGGCAGAGCGCGTCATGCCGACGATCTGTCCGGCGGCGATGGTCGACATGGAACGCGAGGTGCCGGGGAAGACCGCGGACGTGACCTGGCAGAGGCCGATCCAGATGGCCTGCCCCAGCGTCATGTGTTCCACGTCTTCCGTGGTCGATTGGCGGCGCACGCTCCACGCATCCACGACCCACATGATGATGCCGCCGACCAGCAGCGAGATAGCCATCAGCCGCAGGCTCTCCAGGTGCTTGCCGATGACTTTGGTGAGCAGGAAGGCAGGAATCGCCGTGCACACGAATGCTATGAGAGTGAGCGAGACCGGATGGTTGAGCGCGGTGCGATCGCCGCTCTCACCTTTGGGGAAGGTGCGGATGAATTCGAGGATGCGGCCGACGAAGAGGAATATCAGCGCGAGGATGGCCCCGAGCTGAATGACGATGGTGTACATCTTCCAATACGGGTCGGCGAGGTTGATGTGGAGCAGCGCTTCGGCGATGCGCAGGTGCGCGGTCGAGCTGACGGGCAGAAATTCAGTGAGCCCCTCGACGATGCCGAGCAGGACCGAGACGATGTAGTCGTTCACGCACTTCCTTGTGGGCGGCTAGAGCACTCCGCATCAGCGAAGATGCTCAGTCGCGCTCCGCACCGTAGATCGGGATGGACTGCTCCATCTGGTATACCAGAGTGGCCGCACGAGCCGAGAAGTCACTGGCGGGATACTTCTGTTGCAGCCGCGTTGCAACTGTCTTGGAGTGATCGCGGTCTTCCCCGGCTTTCTTGTCGTTGTTGTCGCCGGCGTAGATATCGCCCGCAGCGGCAAGCCGGTAGACGGCCTCGAAGAGCGCCTCCGGCGCCTTCGGCGAATTGGGATGCTCGTCGGCGTATTTCTGAAAGAGCTCCGCTTCCTTCTCCGGGCACTTGGTCGTGCCTTGCCAGTCGCCGCAAACCTTGTTGTCCAGCATGTCGTAGGCGGCGAGGTCGGCGAACTTCGAGCCGGGGAAGTGCTTGATGATCTTCTTCATCTCCGTTTCGTCGATCTGCTGGCGCAGGTAGTTCTCTTTCTCATGTGCCGAGGGGCGGGAGTAGACATCGGCCTTTTCGAGCTGCCAGCGGATGTCCGCGGCGCGCCATGACGCCTCGCCGGCGTGCGGCCCCTGGGGGAAGAGCTGCGCATCGCGTGCGTAGAGCAGCCGCGCAGCCTGGGCCGCTCCCCGGGAGCCGTGCACATCGCTGGCTCTCGATTCCTCGCCTGCAGCCGCGCCGTACAGGATGTTGTCGGCATTCGAAGTGGATGCGGAGACGATCCCCTTGCCCTGAATCCAGCCCGAGATGGGTGGCGTCGCGGCATCGCCGCCGAATACCGGCGCATCAGCAGCCTGGTTTTGCTGGACATCGGTGTTTGCGAAGACGCGCAGCCAGGGGCCATTCTGTTCGACAATCACCATCTCACGCCCGGGTGTGATCGTATCGAGCCGCTGCGAGCTGGTATCTGCCTGGACGAAGACCGAAGTGTTGCGCAGGACGGTGGCGATGGGGCCGGAGGGAGGCTTCTCCGCCGTCAAAGAGGCGGTGGCGAAGGCGACGCCGGCGCAGATAAGGACGATAGGAGCGCGCGTAACTTTGTATCGGGAAGGATTCACGTGCCCAGAATAACGCCGGGAGCGCTATCTATGCGGTGCCGAGGACCCGGAGCAGCGTGGCGGGCTCTGCGTTGCCGCCGCTGATGATGGCGACGGCCACCCGGTGCGGCGGGAGCTCCTTCCGGTGAAAGAGCAGCGCCGCCGTGGCGACGCCGCCGCTGGGTTCGGAGATCAGGCGGGCGTCCCATGCAATGTGGCGCATCGCCTGCTCGATCTCCTGCTCGGTTACGGTGACGATGCGTTCGACATAACGCTGGATGTGGGCGAAGTTCAGCGTACCGAGACTTTGTGTGCGCAGTCCGTCAGCAATGGTGCGACTGGTCTCCTGCGCCGCGTACTCGACGATTGTGCCCTGGCGCAGGCTGGCTGCGGCGTCGCCGGCAAGCTCCGGTTCCACGCCCACGATATGGCATTGTGGCCGCTGCCGGCGGATCGCTGCAGCCACCCCGCTCAGCAGGCCCCCGCCGCCTACCGGAGCCAGTACGAGATCGACTTCCGGGCAGTCCTCAAGAATCTCCAGCCCGCAGGTGCCCTGGCCCGCGATGATGGCCGGGTCGTCATAAGGCGGGATGATGGCGTAGCCGTGCTCGGCGGCGAGCGCCTCGGCGCGTTCGCGGCGTTCGGAGCTGGCTGGCCCTACGTTGACAATCTCTGCGCCCAGCGCTGCCGTGGCCCGGCGCTTGATCTCCGGCGCGTTTGCGGGCATGACGATGATGGCGCGCACGCCGAAGGCCCGTGCCGCATAGGCGACGCCTTGCCCATGGTTGCCGCTGGAGTAGGTGATGACACCGCGCCGGCGCTGTGCCTCGCTCAATTGCGCGACGGCATTTGAGGCTCCGCGCAGCTTGAAGCTGCCAATGGGCTGCAGGCTCTCCGCCTTCAGGTAAGCTGTCGAGTCGGTGACGGAAGTGAGGCGGACGAGCGGCGTATGCAGCACAACCTCGCGGAGCCGCTCACGCGCGGCGGTGAATTCCTTCGCGGTGACAAGGTCAGTGCGTGTCTCCATGTTTGTGGTGGCCAAGTCAGGTTCCCGCGCTCAGATTTCCAGAATGATCGGCATGATGAACGGCCGGCTTGCCGTCTGCTTCTGGATGTAGCGCTTCAGGTCGACGCGGATCTTTTCCTTGATGAGCACCTGGTCGGCGCGCTCTTCGGCGCTTGACTCTTCGAGCGTCTTGCCGACGATGGCCTTGGCCTGCTCGCCCAGCTCAAGATCGCCGGCAACGAAGCCGCGCGTGACGAACTCCGGCACGCCTTCAACGCGGCCCGTGAGCTTGTTGATGGTGATGATCGCGATTACGAGGCCGTCCTCGCTGAGGTGGCGGCGGTCGCGGATGATCATGTCCTCGACCACATTGCCTGAGGCGCCGGAATCGAGCAGCACGCGCCCGGCCGCGACCTTGCCGTTCTTCGTGGCGCTGGTCTGATCGAGCTCCAGCACATCGCCGTCCTCAAGCAGGTAGGCGTTGTCGGAGATGCCGATGTCCATTGCCAGGCGCGCGTGCCGCTGCAGATGGCGGAAGTCTCCGTGCACCGGTATGAAGAACTTCGGCCGCACAAGATTGATCATCAGCCGGAGTTCTTCCTGGCTACCGTGGCCGCTTACGTGGATCAGGCCCGATTGGCCGTCGTCGAAGATGACGTTTGCCTCGCGGCGGCAGAGGTGATCGATGACGCGGTAGATGCTTTTCTCATTGCCGGGAATGACGCGCGAACTGAGCACCACGGTGTCGCCGCGTTCGATTTTGGCGTGCTTGTGGTTGTCGACCGCGGCGCGGGAAAGCGCGGACATGGGCTCGCCCTGCGTGCCGCTGATGAGCACGCAGACCTCGTCCGGGGAGTAGTCCTTGATCTGGCCCGGATGAATGACGAGGTCGCCCGGAATGTTGAGATAGCCAAGATCCTGCGCAATCTCCGAGGATTCGAGCATGGACCGCCCGACGATCGCAACCTTGCGGTTGTGCTTCTGCGCCAGTTCCAGCGCTATGCGCAGGCGATAGATGGAGGAGGAGAAGCAGGAAAAGAAGAGGCGGCGTTGCGTGCGCGAAAAGACCTCGTCCAGCCGCGGGCGTACGGCCCACTCGCTCGGCGTGTAGCCGGCACGGTCGACGTTGGTGGAATCCTGCAGCAGGGCAAGGACCCCACGCTTGCCATATTCAGCAAAGCTGGCGAGGTCGAAGGCGTGCCCGTCCGGTGGAGAGAGATCGACCTTGAAGTCGCCGGTATGAATGATGACGCCGACGGGAGTTTCAATGGCAAGGGCGACGCAATCCACCAGGCTGTGCGTTACCCGCAGAGGCTCGATGGTGAAGGGACCGAGGTGAAACTTGCGCTTCGGCTCGATCTCGATCAGCTCCGCATTGTCCAGCAGCTTGTGCTCTTCGAGCTTGCCTTCGACATATGCCAGCGTGAACTCCGTGGCGTAGACGGGTACATTG
>DASZGZ010000383.1:0-1950 GCA_035938355.1 Acidobacteriaceae bacterium | reverse complement strand
ACCGCCGACAATCGCATCGACGGCATTGTCATCACCTTCGTGGACATCACGGCGCGCAAGCGCGCGGAGCAGGCGGTCGATGCGGCCCAGGCGCGCCTGCAGGCCACCATCGACCAGATGCCGGCCGCCATGCTGATGGTGAATGTCCCTTCCGGTACGGTCTCTTACGGCAATCGACGCGCGGCAAAACTGTTCGGTCTGCCCTTCCCGCTGCCGATGCTCGGCGCGCCATGGAGCTCGGCGTCGATTGCATTCAAGGGTCTGCATGCGAACGGTCAGGTGTATGAACCGCACGAGTGGCCTCTGGCCCGCACGCTCGCATCGGGCGCGGCGGTCAGCGACGAGGAACTCGATTTTCTGCGCGCGGACGGCACGCGAGGTTCGCTTTCAGTCAGCTCGGCGCCGATCCAGGGCCGCTCGGGCGAAATGGTGGCAGCGGTCGCGACGTTCTGGGACATCAGCGAGCGCAAACGCCTGGAAGCGACCCTGCGCGAAGGCGAGCAGCGCTCCAGACTGCTGCTGGAGAGCACGGCCGACTACGCGATTTTCATGATCGACGCCGAAGGCCGCATCGCGACGTGGAACAGCGGGGCGGAACGCCTGCTCGGCTGGAGCGAGGTCGAAGCGATCGGCAGCCCCGCAGCCATGCTTTACACGCCCGAAGATCGCATGCTGGGAGTGCCCGAGCGGCAGTTGCGCCTGGCGCTCGACAACGAGAAGGCGAGTGACGAGCGTGCCTACATGAGGAAGGATGCCAGCCGCTTCTGGGCCAGCGGCACACTGACGGCGATTCACGACTCAACCGGGACCGTTCCGGGATTTGCGTGTGTCATGCGTGATCACACCGAACTCACACAGGCGCGGGAGTATCTTCACGAGGCATTGCGGACGTCCGAGGAACTGCGTCTGAGCGCAGAGAGTGCTAACCACGCCAAGGACGATTTCATCTCGACGGTGAGTCACGAGCTGCGTACCCCGCTCAACACCATCCGTCTCTGGGCGGGGCTGTTCCTGGGCGGAAAGGTGACCGCCAGGAACATCGATGCCGGTTTTCAGGCAATCGATCGCGCGGCCAAGGCCCAACAGGCGCTCATCGACGATCTGCTGGACGCCTCAAGGATGGCCTCAGGCAAGCTGCGTCTGGCGCTGCGCGAGACGCGTCTTGCAGAGGTCGTACAGGGCGCGATTGACGCCGTGCTGCCTAGTGCGACCGCCCGCAGCATCAAGCTGGAAGCACGACTCAGTGACGAGGTGGGAGTGGTGCGCGCCGATCCGGATCGGATTCAACAGGTGGTCTTGAATCTGTTGAGCAATGCCGTGAAGTTCACGCCTTCGGGCGGAGCTATCTCGATCGAGTTGTCGCGGGACGCCGGCGCCGTGCAGATCATCGTTCGCGACAACGGCATCGGTATTCGTCCCGACTTCTTGCCGCTGGTGTTCGACCGGTTCAAGCAGGCTGAAGCGGTGACCAGCCGACAGCATGCCGGGCTGGGCTTGGGATTGGCCATCGCCCGGGAGCTGGTGGAGCTCCATGGCGGCACCATCAGCGCGCACAGTGAGGGGGAGGGACGCGGCTCGACCTTCAGTGTGCGATTGCCGCTCGCGAGACGACAGGAACTGCCGGTTGCGAACGGCGACACGGATGCGAGCACGGAGGCAAAGCTCGCGGGGATGCAGGTGCTGATCGTCGAGGACGAGTCGGCAGCGGCAGAAGCGATGTGGCAGTTCCTCGAGGCGGCCGGCGCGCGCGTGCGCATCGCGACCTCGGCGGCCTCTGCCAGAGAGGCGCTGGCGCTGCAGCGCCCGAACGTGATGGTCTGCGATATCGGACTTCCCGGCGAGGATGGCTACCAGCTGTTGAACAGCATTCGCAAGCGTGAGGGCGAATGGCATACACCGCGCGTGGGCGCCGTGGCAGTCACGGCGTTCGCTGGAGACGATGATCGCCGG
>DASZGZ010000382.1:0-2358 GCA_035938355.1 Acidobacteriaceae bacterium | reverse complement strand
AATATCTGGGTGGCGCAGCTTGGCGAGCATGCGAGCGCGCAGCAGATTACACACTATGCCGAGGATGACGGGCAGGAGATCAGCGGGCTGGCGTGGTCGGCGGACGGCGAGTGGCTGGCATATACACGTGGCGGAGATGCGGAATGGCCGGAGCGGCCTGCGCCGAATCCCGCGCTGCTGACGGCGGGCGTGAAGCAGGAGATGTGGCTGATTGCCGCAAAGGGCGGGACGCCGCGCGATATCGGCGAAGGGCATGCAGCAGCGGTCTCTCCGGTTGGTGACGTCGTCGCCTACTTGCTGCATGGCCAGATCTGGACCGCCAGCCTGAAAGACGCGACGGCGAAGCCACAACAGTTGCTTCAGGCGCGGGGTGAGCAGCAGAACCTGCGATGGTCCCCGGACGGCAGCGCGCTCGCGTTCGTGAGTGCGCGCGACGACCACAGCTTCGTGGGTGTCTACCGCTTTGCGACGAAGACGCTTACGTATCTTGCGCCTGGCACGTATTCGGATGGTGATCCGGTGTGGTCGCCGGATAGCACGCACGTTGCGTTTGTACGGCAGCCGCTGGAGCGGGAGTATGCGTTGCGCTGGCTGCGCGAGGCGGAGCCGTGGTCAATCTGCGTGGCCGATGCCCAAAGCGGTGAAGGGCGCGCGGTGTGGACTGCGGAGCGCGGCGCGGGAAGCATCTTTCACGAGACCGGCGGCGCGAGCGAGTTGTGGTGGAGCGCGGACGGAAAGATCGTCTTCCCGTGGGAACGCGGCGGATGGACGCGCCTGTACGCAATGCCGTGGCAGGGCGGTGACGCGACACTGCTGACGCCGGGTGAGTTTGAGGTAGACAGGGTTGCATTCAGTGCGGACCGGAAGCGAATTGTCTACTCATCGAACCAGCACGACAGCGATCCGCGGGATGAGGACCGCAAACATTTATGGAGCGTGACACCGGATGGCGGCGCGCCGCGGGCGTTGACACATGGCGACGGCATCGAGACAGAGCCCGCGATCGCGTCGGATGGAGAGGTCGCACTGGTGAGCATGGATGCCCGGGTGCCAGCGCGAGCGGCAGTGTTGGAGACGGGCGGCCCGCGCGACCTGGCCCCGCAGACCATTCCCGCGGATTTTCCGGCGGCGAAGCTGGTGGTGCCGCAGCAGGTGATCTTGAGCGCAGCGGACGGCATGCGGATTCACGGGCAGCTTTTTCTACCCCAGGATGGCAAGGCGAAGCATCCCGCTGTGGTGTTCTTCCATGGCGGGTCGCGGCGGCAGATGGTGCTGGGCTGGAATCCCATGGGCTACTACTCGAACGCATACGCGATGAACCAGTACCTGGCGAGCCGTGGCTATGTGGTGTTGTCGATCAACTATCGCAGCGGCATCGGGTATGGATTGAACTTCCGGCAGGCGCTGCACTTTGGCCCTGGTGGGGGGAGCGAGTACAACGACGTGATTGGCGCCGGGCTGTATTTGCGCAGCCGTGCGGATGTGGACGGAACGAGCATCGGTGCGTGGGGCGGTAGCTATGGCGGGTATCTGACGGCGCTGGCGCTGGCGCGTGCTTCGGATTTATTCGCTGCCGGTGTTGATCTGCACGGCGTGCACGACTGGAGCCTGGAGGTGGATCTGTGGAAGCCATCCTCGGAGTTCACATGGGACCGGGCTGCCGCTTCCAAGCTGGCGTGGGATTCGTCGCCAATGGCATCGCTCGATACGTGGCGATCGCCGGTGTTGCTGATCCAGGGCGACGATGACCGCAACGTGCTGTTTGCGCAGACGGTGCGCTTGGCGAATGCTCTGCGGGCGCGTGGAGTTCCGGTGGAGGAGCATGTCTTTCCGGATGAGATCCACGACTTCCTGCTGCATCGGGACTGGGTGACGGCGTACCGGTTGGGCACGGATTTCTTTGACAGGAAACTGGGAAGCGGTGGCGCGGGGAACGGCAAGTAGGTTTCTTCAGGATGTCAGGGATCGCATCGGGAGGTGTATAGTCGCCGCACTCCCCGCGCTCCTTTATGAGCAGACGCGTGCAGGGACGCTTCGGCGGTGCGGACGGCGATGCATTTCTGAGGTCTTCTGAATCAGGACGCCACATGCATATAGCGCACAAAATGAACTGGCCGCTCATCTTTCAACTGTCGCTCTTTGGTCTGGCGATTGGTGTTGGAACGGTCTTCTTCATTTCTTCAGAAATTGAACCAATCCTCTGGATTGCAATCTTCCTTATCTCTGCGTATCTCATTGCTCGGCAATGCCCTTACCGCCGGTTCCTGCATGGCCTGATTGTCGGGGTGGCGAACAGCATCTGGATCACCGGCACGCATATTGTTTTCTTCACCCGCTACATGGGCGGCCATGCGCGCG
>DASZGZ010000381.1:0-2714 GCA_035938355.1 Acidobacteriaceae bacterium | reverse complement strand
GTACATGCGGCGACCGTACACCATGCCCGTCAGGCCGCGCACCTGTTCCATGAAGTGACGAGAGAGGGCGGGACGGGGTGGCCCAATTTTCAGGTGGTCGACGTAGCCGTCCAGGGACTGGTTCAATCCATACACGAGCTTTGCCATGCAACAAGACCTCCGCCCCAGGTTCTTCAGAATAGCTTGAGCCGACGTTCCGCAGAAATGAGATTGGACACGATCTGCGCGCCGTCGCGGCAGACGCTCCCCATCTGCGAGCCTGTCGAACCGCGCTATTTTTCGCGCGGGTGGGCGGCGGGTCTCGAAGGTTGGTCCCATTCACGAGATGCACGGATGCCGTTGGCCGGTACCATGGTGTCTGCGGGCTGAACTGGTCTGGAGGCGGTGTGATTTGCCTCGACCAACGCCCGATCGGAGTTCACGAAAGCTCGGACGGAGTGGGGAACGTGACTGAGGAGCGGCAGCCGGAGATTCTGGCGCAGGTGCGTACGGCGGATGGCGTTGCCTTCCAGCTGCGGCGGGACTATCGCGGCGTGCTGGCGGTGCCGGAGCTCGACAGCGTGCTGATCAGCGTGCACATGGGCGCGCCGACGCGGCTGAGTTGCCAGCGAGGCGGGCAGCGGTTTACGGGAACGTCGGTGCATGGGGACATCGATGTGATTCCTTCACGCACGGCGGCGCGCTGGGAGATGCACGACGACGATGACATGGCGCTGGTGCTGAGCCTGCCACAGGCGCTGCTGGATGCGGTGGCGGCGGAGTCCGGCATGGATGCGGCACGGCTGGAGATCCGCAATCGCTTCCAGGTGCGGGATGCAGAGCTGGAGACGTTGAGCGGGGCGATGAAGCGCGAGATGGAGCTGGGTTGTCCGTCGGGCAGGATCTACATGAACGGGCTTGCGCTGGCGGTGGCCTCGCGGCTGGTGGTGTGGCACAGCTCTGCGGCGAAGGCGCCGGCGATGACGAGTGAGGGGCTGAGCGGCCTCCGGCTGAAGCAGGTGCTTGCGTTCATCGAAGAGCAGCTTGCGGAAGATCTGTCGCTGGAGCAGATTGCCGCGGTGGCGGGCGTGAGCGCGTCGCATGTGAAGACGCTGTTCCGCAAAGCGATGGGGATGCCGGTGCACAAGTACGTGATCCAGCGGCGGGTAGAACGCGCGAAGACGCTGCTGCGTCGCGACTCGCTGTCGATGGCGGAGATTGCGGCGGCCACGGGCTTTGCCCACCAGAGCCACATGGCGCGGCACATGCGCCGGGTGCTGGGAATGCCGCCGATGGCAATGAAACGGCTGCTGGCGGAGACGGTGGCGAGTTAGAAAACGAGAGCTTGCGAAGTTTCCACTTCGACTCACAAGCGATTGCAGCGTAGCTTGCGCGCGAATTGCACCGCGATTTGCACGGAGAGTGGAGCAGAATCGGTTTTTCCCACAATTGCTGACGCTATTTCCACCGACAAAATCTGCGAGCGGCTCTAGCATTTCGAGCGATCCGGAATAAGATTCAAACCAACGGAAGAGAAATCTTCCTAAAGAAGAGAGTAGACAAGGGGTCATCCAGAGAGCCGGCAACGGATCTCACAACCATTCGGGAAACTGGGTGCGTTCGGATGCGAACGAGAAAGCTCATACGGCGCGGGCGGTAACGGAGGGTACGGGAAGCGCGAGCGAAAGCTTGCAGCTCCTTACCATACTGAAGTCGCAAGGCGTTGTGATCTGGAAGCCGAGCCAGATCTTCGAAGATCGGAAGAAGGGGCGACCTCTCGCAAGGGAGATCGCCCCTTCGCTTTTGCGCCTACGGGCATCCGCAAGCTACATGTGGACCTCCCCACATGGTGCCCTGGTAAAGCCTATCGCCCGCGGCCGCGCGTTTTATTTGCGCCGATTGTGCTCAGGTGCGCCGGAATGTGCGCGCAGCCGACTGAGCGTGGCCGTGATACTCGAGTGCATGACACGCAGAAACTTTCTCGCACTTTCATCGGCGTGCGCGGCTACGCTTGCGTTCGAACGGAGTGGCTTCGCCAAGCAGCACGAACAAATCGATGCAGCGTGGTATGCGCGATCGAGGCGGTTCGCTTCCCTGCCCATGGGCCAGGTGGCTTACGTGGAGCATGGGCGCGGGGCAGCGGCGCTGTTCCTGCATGGCTATCCGCTGAACGGCTACCAGTGGCGCGGGGCGCTGGAGCGGCTGCATCCGTATCGGCGATGCATTGCGCCGGATGTGCTCGGGCTGGGGCACACGGAGGCGCGTGAGGGCGAGGCGATCACACCGGAGGCGCAGGTGGCGATGCTGGCTGCGCTGCTGGATACGCTCGATGCCAGCCGCGTGGATGTGGTGGCGAACGATAGCGGCGGGCTAGTGGCGCAGCTTTTTGTGGCGCGCTATCCGGACAGGGTGCGCTCGCTGCTGCTGACCAACTGCGATGTGGATGAGAACAATCCGCCGCAGCTGTTTATGCCGGTGGCACGGCTGGCGCAGAGGGGATTGTTCGTTGACCGGGTGCTGGCGCCGGAGCTGAAAGACCTGGAGCTGGCACGATCGGAGAAGGGACTGGGATCGGTGTATACGCATCCCGATCAGCTCACGGCGGAGACGATCGAAGCGTACCTGGGGCCGCTGGTGGCCACACCGGCAAAGAAGCAGCAGGCAAATGCCTATGCGGCGGCGCTGGGAACCGATGTGCTGGTGCCGGTACGCGAGGCGCTCGCGCGGTGGAAGGG